>JADGFH010000111.1:0-6307 GCA_016743925.1 Labilibaculum sp. | reverse complement strand
CCTAATTTGCTTGATTTTTCCTCCTTATCTAGTTAATGATGCTGTAGTTTTAGGTGGTGAAAAAAAGAAATATAATTCAAATCTGATAATTAAACAATAATGGCAACTAATCGAAGATCATTTTTAAGTAACCTAGCTCTTGGAGCAGGAGTACTAGCAGCAGCACCCCTTGCTTCATGCGTAGGAGGAAAAGAAGAGAGTAAGCTTGCATACATTAAGGAATTGGCAGGGAAGCAACCTAAAATGAATTTTAACATGTGTGGTTATGCTGCACCTAAATTAGATGTTGTTAGAGTTGGATTCGTTGGTATTGGAGATAGAGGTTCAGGAGCTGTTAAACGAATGACTTATATCGACGGGGTTGAAATAACAGCACTATGTGATATTCGTCAAGCAGGAGTTGATGGAGGACAAAAAATATTAGAAGACGCTGGATTACCTAAGGCAAAAGAATTTGTTGGTGGAGATCTTGGATTTAAAGAATTATGCGAAAGTGGTCTGGTTGATTTAGTATATATCGCTACTCCATGGGAATGGCATGTTCCTGTTGCTATTGCAGCCATGGAAGGCGACAAGCATGCTGCAGTAGAAGTTTCAACAGCTAAAACTTTGGATGAATGTTGGGAGATGGTGGAAACATCAGAGCGAACTCGTAAGCATTGTGTTATTTTAGAAAACTGTTGCTATGATTTCTTTGAAATGTTGACAATAAGCATGGCACAGCAAGGTGTATTTGGAGATTTGGTACACGGAGAAGGAGCATATATTCATGATTTGGATTACTGGCATTTTAACAAGCCAAAAGATGATAAAATGACTGATGGTGCTTACACTCGCATGTGGCGTTTACACGAAAACAAGCGTAAGGCAAATGTTTATCCAACTCACGGATTAGGACCAATTTGTCAGGCAATGAATATCAATAGAGGAGATAAGATGGATTATTTAACCTCGATGATGTCTGATGATTTTACCTTAAAACATCGAATTGCCGAAATGGCAAAGAAAGATCCTTTCTTTGAGAAATTCGTTGGATGGGATATGCGCGGAAATATGGATATGCAGATGATTAAAACCAATTTGGGTCGAACTATCATGATTCAGCATGACATTAGTTCTCCTCGTCCATATTCAAGAATTCACATGTTGAGTGGAACCAAATGTTTTGCACAGAAATGGCCTAAACAGCACATCGCTTTTGGACATCATGTTGCTGATGAAGCAAAGATGAAAGAATTAGAGGAAAAATACACACCAGAGATTATTCGTAGAGTAGGAGAAATGGCAAAGCAAGTAGGCGGCCATGGAGGAATGGATTTTGTGATGGATTGGCGTCTAATTGATTGTTTGCGAAATGGTTTGCCAGTAGATATGGATGTTTATGATGCTGCATCTTGGAGTTGTATTACCCCATTAAGTGAGTGGTCAATTGCTAACAAATCGAGACCTATTGATGTTCCAGATTTTACACGTGGAGCTTGGAAAACAAATAAACCTATAGATTTAAGTTTGACTGGAGCTGGAAGTACAGGTGTGCGTAACCTTAAAAAGGCCGATTCGAAAGGACAATTGAACGTAAAATAACCAAAGTATTTAGACCAAGATGAGGAAATTAACAATTTGCATGCTATTACTTGTTATAGGTATAACGAGTTTTACTTTACATGCTCAAATAAATGAAATAGAAGATTGGGAAAATCCTAAAATGTTCGATCAGAATAAGGAAGCACCCCATACAACTTTAATGCCTTTTAAAAGTGTTCAAGCTGCATTAACAAAGAAGAGGAATCAATCTTTGTTTTATAAAAGTTTGAGTGGAACATGGAAATTTAATTGGGTGAAAAAATCAGATGATCGTCCAAAGGATTTTTACAAAACGTCTTTTGATGTATCAGAATGGAATGATATTCCTGTTCCATCTAATTGGGAATTGGAAGGATATGGAGTTCCTATTTATGTGAATCATCAATATGAATTTGCTGATTTTAAGGCGCCTGTTTCAAAGGAAATAGAGTTTGTCGATAAAATTTATCCTAAAAATCCGGGTAAGATACCGCACGATTATAATCCTGTAGGATCATACCGACGAACTTTTACTGTTCCTGAGAATTGGGATGGGCGTCAGATATTTATTCAATTTGGAGCTGTGAAATCAGCCTTGTACATATGGGTGAATGGACAAAAAGTTGGATATAGTCAGGGAAGTAAAACACCTGCAGAATGGGATCTTACGAAGTACTTAGTAAAGGGAGAAAATGTTTTGGCTCTTGAAGTTTATCGTTGGTCCGATGGATCTTATTTAGAATGTCAGGATTTTTGGAGAATTAGTGGAATCGAAAGAGATGTATATCTGTATTCAACGCCAAAGGTTCGAATTCGTGACTATTTTGTTAAGGCTAGTTTAGATTCTAATTATAAAAATGGAATTCTTTCTTTAGATGTGGATTTGACAAATCACATGAAAAGCTTGCGTTCGGGTAATTTCGAAGTAGAATATCGAGTGTTAGATTCCGAAGATAAGATGATTGCAAATGGTAATCAAAAAGCGATAATTAATAAAAAAGGTGAGCTGAAACTTACTTTTAATAAAGAAATAGAACAACCTGAAAAATGGACTGCTGAAACACCAAATCTTTATTCATTAGTTGTCATGCTAAAGGATAAAAAAGGAAATGTAGCAGAGGTCGTTTCGAGTAAAATTGGTTTCCGCAAAGTAGAAATTAAGGATGCTGTTTTTTACATCAATGGTGTTGCAACTTTAATTAAAGGGGTAAATCGTCATGAACATGATCAATTTAAAGGACATGTTATAAGTGAAGAAGGAATGCTGAAAGAAATTGCATTAATGAAACAATTTAACATCAATGCAATTCGTAACAGTCATTATCCATGCGATGAACGATTTTATGACTTATGCGATAAATATGGTTTGTATATTACAGATGAGGCAAATATTGAGTCTCATGGAATGTATTATGGAGAGCATTCACTTGCTAAGAAACCGGAATGGAAAGAAGCTCATTTAGATCGTAATATTCGAATGGTCGAACGAGATAAAAATCATCCTTCTGTTATCGTTTGGTCAATGGGGAATGAAGCTGGTGATGGAGCTAATTTTACTGCAGTTTATAAGTGGATCAAAGATCGTGATCCATCGCGTCCTATTCATTATGAGAGAGCCATTATGGGTGAGAATACCGATTTGTACTGCCCTCAATATCCTGGTGTGAAACAACTAAATAGATTTGCTTCTAAAAAGCAAAGCAAGCCAATGATTATTAGTGAATATTCTCATGCTATGGGAAATAGTAGTGGGAATTTAGTTGATTTGTGGGATGTGATTTATAAGGAAGAAAATATTCAATTACAAGGTGGATATATCTGGGATTGGATTGATCAAGCATTGGTTAAAACGGATGAGAATGGCAAGCAATTCTGGGCATATGGAGGCGATCATGGTCAAGGATTACCTTCAGATAACAATTTCGTTATCAATGGAATTATTTCTGCTGATTACACACCACATCCATCCATGTGGGAAGTGAAGTATGCCTATCAGTATGTTCGTTTTCATGCTGAAAATCTAGAGAAAGGTAGTTTTAGAATTAAGAATTTACATGATTTTATCGATTTAAAGAACTATCAAATTAAGTGGACTTTATCTGCAAATGGTGAGGAAATCAATTCTGGTATTCTGGAAGATTTTAACCTGAAAGCAAAAGAAGGTCAAGTTGTGAACTTGCCACTAGCAATGCTTAATAAAGAGGCAGGCGTAGAATACTTTGTAGATTTCTCAGTAGTGTCAAGAATTGATCAACCATTCAGATCAAAAGGATTTGAAGTAGCACACGATCAGTTTATGTTACCAGTTTTACCAGCAATAGTAAAGGTTGAAGCAACGCATGCTAATTTAAAATTGGAAGATAAGTCTGATCTTGTAAGCATTACGGGAGAAAATTTCGAGATTAAGTTTGAAAAATCGAATGGCCTATTATCTTCGTATCAATTTGCTGGTAAGGAGCTGATTCAGAAAGGATTTTCGCTTAATTTCTGGAGAGCACCAAATGATAATGATAAGCAAAGTAACATTCTCAAGCGATTAGGTGTTTGGCAGGAAGTTTCTAAATCTCCTGAGTTAACAGGAATTGAAAGCATTCAAAATGAATCAGGAGAAGTTGTTGTAAAAGTGAGTTATAATCTTCCTAAAGTTAATTCTAGTCAGAGTGTAGAATATACGATTACTGGAGATGGAAAAGTAAGCGTAAACACTTCCATTAAAATTGAAAAGGAAGACTTGCCAGATATGCCAAGATTCGGAATGAAATTTGAACTGCCGGTAAATTTTGATAATTTAGAATACTTTGGTCGTGGACCTCATGAAAATTACATAGATCGAAACCGAGGAGCCTTTGTAGGTCACTACAAGAGTAAGGTTGCTGATCAGTATTTCAACTATGTACGCCCTCAGGAGAATGGCTACAAAACCGAAGTGCGATGGTTTGATTTGAGAAATGAAAATGGATTGGGTATTCGAATCAGCGGACAGCCTCAAGTTGGTTTTTCTACCCTTCACAATCCAATTGAAGATTTCGATCTGACCTCAAACGAAGATTACCGACACATTAACGATATTGTTAAGAAAGATGGTGTTTTTGTGAATGTTGATCTGAGAATGATGGGAGTTGCGGGCGATAACTCATGGGGAGCCACGCCGTATCCTCAATATTCAGTTCCAGCAAAGAATTATAGTTTTACATTTAATATTGAACCTCTATTTTAAGCAGTGTATCGCTCTTAAATAAGTGAACAATTTTTGAAATTAATAATACGATCCAGTGAGGCAAGCCTCATTGGATTTTTTTATTTGTGAAATTTAAGATTTACGCCTTTAATAATAATAAGATAAAAGCGATAAGGAATCAATAGATTGATGATCTGCATATCGTCGTATTTGAATAAGCCTATTCTATTCTACTCAATTCCTCTAATCAACTGCTATAAATTTATGCAAGAGCAAAAAGGAATGTAAAAAAGGTAGCTGCAAACCAAATTGAAGAAGTAATCCAATACCGAACCGGCTCTAATTTTCTAGAAATTTCTCTGAATGCCCATGTGATTCCATAATTCAAATCGTATATAGATAATGACAATAATGGGATACTAATAATTAACCAATAATTCATAATAATTCCTCCTGATTAAATGAAATTTATGTTTCTGCTTATTGAAACTTTAATACTTCAAAAGTACTTTCCAAAGGCTGAGTTTGCTTTGATATAAATCAAAATCGTATATTCATTAATAATTGGTTGGTTTTTGATGCTTGGAAAATTACATCAAAGGCATTATCGATATTTACTTCGTTCACATCTGTATGACTAAGGATTTAAGCTAGTAGAGGTGTTATATCCAACTAAAGGCTCCTTAGCAATCACTAGCAGGTTCCATAGGGTTATTTATTAATCTCACAATAATAATTCGTAGGGTGCCTTCTATTCTAGCAACAGCAACATTCCTATTATAAGAAATAGCCTTTCCTTGGACATCCTCGACAACCGGTAAGTCAAAAATCTCCCTACTAATAATAGATAAGGGCTATATAAATATTTTCTAGATCCGAATGTTAATTAGATTTGATGTTGTTTGCGAAGGAAGAGATGTACAAACGAAAAAAGCGCCTACGGTGGAAGCCCGCAAACGCCTTATCTTTAATGTGGAGAATATCGGAATCGAACCGATGACCTCTTGACTGCCAGTCAAACGCTCTAGCCAACTGAGCTAATCCCCCGTGAGGTATTCTTATAAATTAGAAGAAAATAATATGCTCATGTTTCCAATAACTATCATAACTGGATGATTCATTTCCTCAACAGGACTGCAAATATAGATGAAAATTGTGCATCTCAAAACATAATTGAGGGGAATTTTCAGAAAGACAAACATTTTTTAATTTTATACGTAAAGGAATGAAGAGTGAAGAATCTATTATAGTTCGGAAATTGTTTGTCAATAGACAATTGATTGGTAGCAATGTATAGTGTGTGTATAGGTAGGATGAGTTCGGACACAATGGATTTTTCACTCTACTTTTGTGTAAAGTGTAATTTAGATTGGCTATAAAGAAAAAATGGACTAAATTTATAGTTCATTTATACACAGAGGTTTTATCCATATAGAAATTACTGAAAACTTCCTACTTTTATACTGTTTTCTCAAACGTTTACGCTCTGAGAATCAATTTTATTGCATAGGAAAAACAGTTTGCTCGTAATTTTTATATCTTTAGACCTCAAATTAATTCTCTGAT
>JADGFH010000110.1 GCA_016743925.1 Labilibaculum sp. | reverse complement strand
CCCTTGGGTGCAAAATAGACTCCAATATGTAACTTTTTCTTTTTCCCTCTAAATTCAAGTCTCTTGAACATCTCTTCAGGCAAGACATTTACCCATGACTGATCTGCAAGTGGTTCTTTCTCCTTCAACACCATGACTGAATCATCAACTTTAGAAATGCAAAACTTTTTCTTTTTTAATCCTGCCGTTTCAACACCTGATTTCCCTTGATAAAAATTATTCTTCCAAACGAGATACTGAGGTTTTTCATGCAGTCTAACATGAGTCTTTGCTCCTATCATGACATTATTATAAAAAAACAAACTGTCGGTAGGAACAATTTTATTTCTGTGTCTAAAGTCACTCAACAAATCAATAGATTCAGTCTTATTTTCAATCAATTGATTATTGACAATCATATTTTCTGCAGTTTTAGGGAAATGAATAGCTATGATTCCAAGTGCTGCACGCTTAGGATCGGGAAGTGTTCCATTACCAAAACTGATTACCCCTCCTTTTTTAGGAGCCAAACCTGAAAAGTAATTATTCACAACCAAATGTTTTCTGCTACGTAGAGCTATACCTCCACATCTGTTTTTCTCTCCATTGCGGGAAACAAAGTAATTACTCTCAATAATGCCTTGCTCACCCTGACGAAGGCTTAAAGCCCCTTTACAATTTAAAAAGGTATTATAACGAAACGTATTTCCGCAACTTTTGGAACTCATAATCTCACTTTCCCCACTGCAATCTTCAAATAAATTGTATTCCACAACAGTGTAGCAAAACCGTGTTGCCATAGAACCATGACCTATTCGCATGGCTGAGCCACCATTCTTTCCAAGAGGCGGACGGGCAAAGAAATTATGGTCGATCAAATGATGATTACCTCCCCTTTTAGGCACATCAACATTAATATAGCTGGCTCCGGAGGTTTTCCCTTCGAACCAACAATAATCAACTTGATTGTATTGCCCATTTAACTGAATCCATACGCCGTTTACTTCATTGTAATTTCGAAAACGGCTTTGTGAAATACGATTGTGCTTTCCCTCAACCAATATTAAAGCCTCAGGATTACTTCTATCACCATGATTAAAATCAATACCCGATAATTCTATATAATCCCCATTTATCTCAATATGAGAACTTCCAGTGATTATAGCTTGTCCAGGGTTCACTGCGCTAAGTTCTACTTTAGTCTTTTCGGAACCAGAATAATTCACTTCGAATCTCATATCATGGTAAACTCCATCTCTTAATTGAATGTGAGTCACCTTATTTTCCACAGCTTCTTTTAGCTCCTCAACAGTTCCTACTATAACGCTTTCATCTTTGGCATAAACTTGTTCAACCATTACAATTAGAACAAATAAACATGTCATTTTTCTTAAAAAATTGTCCATATAGCTAATTTCCTATTTCTTCTTTTCTATGCGATAAACTTTAAAATCATCAATGATCATATGATTTTCTATTGTTCTGATTCCAAACCAGCCTTGGGTATATGGTGATTCATCTACAAAATCATAAACTAATTTCCCATCTCTGAAAAACTGCACTTGATTCCCCATAGCCACCAGTTGAATTTTGCAGCTTTTGTTTGGAGTAATTAAATCAGCTTTATCTTCCAAATCATGTCCTTTCAGAAGAGGTTTATTGCCCTTACCATCGTAGCGTCTAAATCGTGTCTTCGTATTATTATGACCTCCCAAACCCACATAATACAACTGCAACGTATCGTAATCATGAAACTTACCACTTGCCTTTCTTGGAGACTTAAATAAATCCTCAGTCTGACGCGGATCACTAGCCATCCAAAAACAATTCAAATCACTTACCCTATCATTAGGACCACCATTACCTATAACGCTTGCTTTGTATTCAATCAAGATGTCACCTTCTAGCTTATGCTTATACCACACGGTTGCTCCTTTTGGAACATCAATCTCTAAAACCCCATCTTTTACGCCGACATTTCCCAAGCCATCTTGCAATTCCGTTATCCAATCATGGGAATTCACAGAGCTAAAATCATCTTGGCATAATAATCCTTTTTTAATAAAACCAAGATCGGTTTTTGGGTTCTGATAACAAGACTGCAGCAAAATCATTAAACTGATAAGCGATAAAAAGTATTTCATTCTGTTTGTTTTATTTATAATCCGACTTATTACTTTAAAAGTATTCCTTTCGAAAACGATTTCAAGATACCTGAAACAGTTCCGGCCAACAAACCCTTGAAGTCCCAAAAAAGCATTTCGGCACCACCCCGCATGTACACCTCACAATTACAACCTATGAAACAGCCCATTACACATACTTACAATATCATCCGTACAATTTTAAACATTTCAATATATCTAGCTATCAACTCCAGCCAACATATAGCAAAATCAATAAAACCAATCATCAAATCTCTCTTCAAACAAATCAATCCACAATAATCCGTACAAAAATTACCTATCCGATTCATTCCTAATTCCCACCTTTAAAGAATCTGACACCTGAAAACACAAACCATAACATCCTGATAACATGATCAATTACACTTAAGCATTCTAAAATCGTCCCATAATAAACTAATCGGAAATATTCAAAGTTTGCTATTCTTAATTTTAAGTACAGTTAAAACAAAAAAACAGACATGTATAACATTTCGCTATGAATATGAAACCAAGCATTAGAATCTGTACATTAATAATTTGGAGCTTTCTACTTTCGGCATCAGCTTTTGCACAGAAAAATGACTGCAATCAACTAAGTACGATTAGAAAAAACCTTAAAGGTGAAAACCTATCCACACGATGGGAAGAGATGAGTACAAAAAAAGCCCTTTCGCTTCTTCAAGAAGATGGCCATTTTTCAGATTCAAAACCTGACAAAAAACAAATGACTGGTCGTATAATGCAATTGGCTATTGCTTCCTGTTCGGGGGATCCTAAGGAAATAGATTGGGTACATGCAATAGTAAAGGACCAATTTCCAAGAGTGCTAAATACAACAAGTGATTTACCAACTGGCTTCACCCCTGATGGATCATGGATTCAGCACAATGGTGGTGGTGCACAAAATTATTGGATTGGTTATGGCCCTGGTTGGGTTAAAAATGTTCTAAGCTATGCAGAGACAACAAGCAATAGCAAATGGGAACTAACAGTGGAAGAATGGAATACGCTTGCAAATTATTATTTGGAAGGGATTCAGTGGTATTATTATAAAAATCATGGATCACTAAACCTTTCAGGTAGGCATAATGCCCTCAAACAAGCACCTTATTATAAAGGAGACATTCGAAAAGAGATATTGCGAATATTAAAATCAACTAATGTAAACAAGACCAAAACAAAGACTTTGGAAGAACTCCTTGCAAGACACAAAGACAAAAATAAAGCTCATATCGATTCCACCAAATACTTCTGGAATACCGATCTTTTAATCCACAGTAAACCAAATGCCTATTTTGCTATTAAAATGCTTTCGAACCGCTCTACAGGTTGTGAAACATCAACAAAGAAAAAAACACAGGGTAAAAATAATTTTCTTAGTGGTGATGGTTCCACTATCATTTATAGTACAGGGGAAGAATACGATAAAGCCAGAATAGGTTGGAACTGGAGAGCATGGCCCGGAATTACTGCCATTCAGAAAACAGGCAAGCTTCCACTTAGTCCCTGGGGAAAAGAGAGTATTAGTCTAAATCAATTTGCAGGCGGCCTATCTACGGGCGAGCACGGCATAGCAGCATTTCAATACGATAGAAAAAATCCTTACGTGAATTTAAAGGCAAACAAAGCCTATTTCACCTTTGACAATAAGATGCTGGCTCTGGGGAATGGAATTAATAAAAATCATGCTGATACTTTCCATGTTTGGACAACAATAAATCAAACAGAAAAAAAAGGTGATATTCATTACCAGATCAATGGAAAAAAGGGAAATATAAAAGCTGGAAAGACAAAAAACATTGAATCTAAAACGATCTTAAAGCCATCATGGGTTCATCACGATAAGACTGGTTATATCATCCTTCCAAGCAATACAACAGGTAAGTTAAAGCTGTTTGCTGAAGAAAGAACTGGTAACTGGTCCGATCTGGATGGACGTTATAAAGATGAAAGAGAAAACACTTCAATCTTTCAATTATCCCTTTCACATGGATCAGAATTCGTTAATGCAGACTATGCTTATATGGTCATTCCGGGAATTGATCTCCAAACATTACAAAACACGCTTAAGACATTGCCAATTATCATTCAAAATAATAAGATAGTTCAAGCCATTAAATATAATACAGATACTTACATGATCGTATTCTATAAAGCTGGAGAAATTCAGTTGACGAATGATATTAATCTATCTACAAATCAGGCAACAATTCTCCATTTAAAAAAGAACAATACTGATTGGCAAATCACTCTTTCGGATCCATTACATAAGCAAGATAAGGCTGAGATAAAGCTTACTGAAAAAGATAAATCAAAAACTTGCACAGTCAACTTCCCTGATGGAATAAACAGGGGCAAATCAATTGAATCAACAATAAAACTTTAAATAATTAAGATCAAAAATGAATCAAATTTTAAAATTAACGCTTGTTTTAGCCTGTATGATTAGCTTATTCTCATGCAGTAATGCTAAAACAGGTTCAAAAGGTATTATTGAGAATAATATTGAATTTGCGAGTCAACAAATAGGACTTGAAATAGATATGATGAATGCCAAAGGCGTCATCCTTAATCCTAGAACAATAAGAGAAGATGGTAGCACCAGATACAATACGCCTGAGCTTTGGACAAGTGGCTTTTTCCCAGGTTCACTATGGTATCTATATGAACTAACGGGTGCTAACAAATGGAAGATTGAAGCTGAAAAAGTTACGGAAACTTTGGACACAGTTCAATATTTAACATGGCATCACGATGTTGGTTTCATGGTATACTGCAGTTATGGTAATGGTTATAAGCTAACCAAGAATCCAGCTTATAAAAATGTTATTATTCAAGCTGCTAAATCGCTAAGCACTAGATTTCGTCCAAATATTGGAGCTATCCAATCGTGGAATGTTCAGCGTGGCTGGCAAGCCAAACGAGGCTGGCAGTGTCCGGTTATTATCGATAATATGATGAATCTGGAATTGCTTTTTGAAGCTAGTAAGCTAAGTGGTGATAACAGTTTCAGAGATATTGCCATCAAGCATGCCGAAACGACTTTGGAAAATCAATTTCGCCCAGATCACTCTTGCTATCACGTTATCGACTATGATACAATTACAGGACAAGTTCGCAATAAAGTAACTGCTCAAGGTTATGCCGATGAGTCAGCTTGGTCAAGAGGCCAAGGCTGGGCTATGTATGGTTATGCACTTTGCTACCGCGAAACCAAGGATGCCAAATTCTTGAAAAAGGCTGAGGATATTGCAGCCTATCTTTTTGCACATCCAAGAATGCCAAAAGATTTGGTTCCATACTGGGATTTTGATTGCCCTAAAATACCTAATACTCCACGTGATGCATCAGCGGCAGCGGTTATAGCATCTGCATTATATGAAATGAGTACTTATGCTCCAAACAAAGCAGATGAATATAAAACTTTAGCTGATAAAATAATTGAAAATCTTTCTTCACCAGCCTATCGTGCAAAACTAGGTGAAAATAATAATTTCCTTCTGATGCACTCAGTTGGAAGCATACCACATGGTGCAGAAATTGATGTGCCATTGAACTACGCCGATTATTACTTCTTAGAAGCGCTTGTTCGTAAAAGAGAGTTAGAAAAATAATATAAAAACCAGACAAGTTTGTTTAAATAACATCTACAAACTTGTCTGGTAAAAAAGAATTATTTTATTGTAATTGATTTAAAACAATCCAACATGAATATACAACAGCCTTTCAAATTAATACTGATCTTTTTGATTGTGTTCTTCAATAAAGTATCGGCTCAGGATTTTATCAATCCAGTCATTATTTCCTTTGAAGATTCAATAAATCAAAATTGGTCTACTCCTTCCTCATCAAGCATAGCAACAAGTACGGCTCATTACAAACACGGCAAGCAAAGTTTGCAATGGAAATATGACCAAAATTCTGAATTGATAATCGATGAGAACATCAATTTCAAGCCCTTTGATCCCAATGCTAAAGATAAATCAATCCCTACCTTTTGCGTTTGGGTATATAATGAAACACCAAAGGACGAGAAAATCAAATTTCAATTCTTAACAGATAATCAAGTTAATTGTGAATTCGAATTCGGAATCAATTTCAAAGGATGGCGGGCAGCATGGGTTGCCTTTGAAAGAGATATGCAAGGTCAGCCTGAAACTTCAATGAATAAGATGAAGGTTCTTGCACCAGAAAGCCTTTCGGGAACACTTTTTTTCGATCATATCATGCTTTGCACTCCTGCTGATAGCAGATGGAATACACCAGACTACCAAGTGCCTTTCGTAAATGCTAAAACAAAGAATCATTGGCTGATTCTTTATAAATCAAGCTTAAATAAACCTAGTGAAAAATTGGAAGCTTTAAGTCAAAAACAAATTAAAGGCATTCAGTCCATTAATGAAAGATACTGTAAAGAGATTATCAAAAAGCAATTAGTGAATGAAAAGCTGATTGCCAAATTAAAGAAATCTTACGACCAATATGAGATCACGCATAGCAATGGACAAATCTCTGGAAAGGTCATGTGGTTTGGTCGGTTTGCAGAAATATACAAACCATACACCAAGAATTCTAAAGGCTTTTTCAGTAAAAAAGGAAAGGGATTTAAAGCCTATACCAAATTGATGTACGAACTCGCCTCTGCATACAATCAGACTGAAAATGACACATTCAAGTCGGATTTAGAAGCAATGTTCTTCAATATGTCTGATCACTTGATCGATCAAGGATGGGCAGAAGGAAGTGCCAATGGAACTTTACACCATTTGGGCTACAGCATGAGAACCTACTACTCGGCCTACTTTCTAATGCGTGAGTCACTTGTTCGAACTCAACGAGCTAATCAGGCACAAAAAGCGATGGAATGGTACTCCGGACTAAAGGAAGTCTTTGCTCCAATCCATGAAAAAGGAATGAGCATCGATGCTTTCAACACCTCAGTTATGGGACGTTTAGCAAGTATATTAATGCTTGATGATTCTCCAGAAAAAGTTAGATATTTAAATGCCTACTTAAAGTGGATCGATAACGGATTAGCTTATGCTCCAGGTGTAAAAGACAGCTTCAAAGTAGATGGTTCGGTTTTTCATCATGCCAACAACTACCCTGCCTATGCAAATGGTGGTTATGATGGAGCAACACTTATGGTATATTTCTTCAATCACACCCCTTTTAGGGTATCGCAAGAAGGTCATCGAAACCTTAAGCAATCTCTATTAAAAACACGCCTTTTTTGCAATAAAGAAACCTGGCCAACATCAATGTCTGGCCGTCACCCAAATGGCAAAGGAAAACTTACTCCTCAGCATTACCAGTTCATGGCCTTATCGGGGACTCCAGATGGAAAAGATAAAATTGATGCAGAAATGGCAGCTGCTTACCTAAGGTTAATGGAAGGCAAAAAAGCGACTGAAACTGTAAAGAAGTTACAAAATAAGGGTTTTAAAGCAGAAGCAGATCCCAATGGAAACTGGACCATGAATTATGCAGCTTTGGGTATTCACAGAAGAGCTAACTGGTCAGCAACAGTTCAGGGACATAGTCGTTATTTATGGGCCGCTGAACATTACATTGGTGCCAACTATTACGGTCGTTACATGAAACATGGTCAGCTTCAAATCATTTCAGGTGAAGAAAAACCAAGCGTGTTCACTTCAGGATTTAATGTGAACGGATGGAATTGGGGGCGTTTTGCAGGAACAACTGCAATTCACTTGCCACTAGATCAACTTCGTGCCAACATTTTAAATGTAGATCTGATAACAGGATATGAGGAGATGTTGATTTCGGATGAAACCTTTGCAGGAGCCATATCACTTGAGGGGAAAAATGGAGCATGGGCTATGAAATTGCATGAACATGACAAATACAATGGATCGCATCGTGCAACTAAATCTGTTTTCTTTTTCGACAATAGAATTATCTGTCTGGGTAGCGATATCGAAAATACAAATGCTGATTACGAAACTGAAACAACTCTTTTTCAAAATTATTTGAATGAGGAATCAGAAAGTATTAGGTTCAATAAAGCTAAAATCAGTCAGTTTCCATTTAGGCAAATAAGTGAAACTAAGAATGCCAACTTGCTAACCGATAATGTGGGCAACAGCTTTTACATTCCAGCTAAATACACAATTGAAGTGGGTAAGCAATTGCAACACTCAAAAGATCAGAAAAAAGAAACGCCTAACAAAGGTAACTTTACCACAGCCGTTATTAAACATGGTAAAGCACCTAAAAATGAAAGTTATGAATATGCTATTCTTGTTCAAAGTAATCACAATGAATTGGTTCAATTTGCCAAGAAAATGAGCAAAAAGAAGAGAGCAGTTTATACCGTTCTTCAAAAAAACAGTCGTGCTCATATTGTAAAGGATCATGCTAGTAATACAACAGCATTCGCTCTTTTCGAAGCTAATGAGGATATAAATCAAGCAGGGTTAAAATCGGTGACTGCACCAGTCTTGGTGATGATAAAAGACAAGGAAAACACAAAAGTGATGAGCCTTTGTGATCCGGATCTTCATCTTTACGAAGGCGAAGCTGATGTAATCATTGAAAATGGTATGCGTAAAGAGCGCAGTGTATATTCAAGAGACTGGACAAAAAATGAAAGCAAAGAGTCTATAATTAAAGTAAGATTAAAAGGTAACTGGTCTATTAAACCAAATGAATATTGCAAGTTAATCCGTAATAATTCAAATGAAACGGTTCTTGAATTTACATGCCAACATGGCTTAACCAGAGAAGTAAAGTTAATAGCAAATAATAAATAACCTGTTATCGCTTATCGGTATTCCTTTTTGCAAGCAGAATACCGACAACTAACACCCGATAAGCATCGGTAGACAACTGAGTTCAAATGAAAAAAAATATATCCCGAAGAAATTTCTTAAAAAGCTCAGCAGCTATTACTGCTGGAATGACTTTGATACCTCAAGGTTTCTTAACCTCTTGCATGCAAAATGGAAAGCATCCTAATTTACTGTACATTTTCCCAGATCAATATCGAAAGCAAGCCATGGGTTTTATGAATCAAGATCCTGTTAAAACGCCTAATATCGATGCCTTATCGGAACAAGGAGTTGTTTTTACCAATGCGGTAAGTAATCACCCACTTTGTAGTCCTTACCGAGGCATGTTGCTTACAGGAAAATATCCACTTTCGAACGGCGTTCTTTCAAATTGTCATTCGGGACGAACCAAACATGGTAACTTCCTAAATCCAGATGAGATTTGTTTTTCAGACGTACTTTCACAAAACAATTACAATGCAGGCTATGTAGGCAAATGGCATTTGGATGGACCACAACCACTCGAAGATGGGAAAGCTAAAGTTTGGGATTCCTATTGCAAGCCGGGCAAATACCGCCATGGATTCGACTTTTGGTACTCATACGGAGCTGATGACAATCACCTAACGCCTCACTACTGGATTAATGAAGCCAAGGAAGACGAAGCTAAATATTTCGAGCAATGGTCACCTGAACACGAGGCTGAAGTTGTTCAAAAATACTTGCAAAATGCAGGAGATAAGTTTCGTGATGATGAAAAACCCTTTGCTTTATTCTGGGGAATCAATCCACCTCATCACCCTTTCAACTTGGTTCCAGATAAATACAAAAAGAATTTTGAAGGTAAAACTGAGAAAGATGTCTTAAACCGTCCTAATGTTCAGTTTACCAACAATACCGAAATGGGCGACCATGGTTTTGGAGATATGTGGGTAGACGATCGTATCGATCAATCGACCGATTACTTTGCCATGTGCGAAGGTGTTGATGTACAAATTGGAAAAGTATTACAGACATTAAAAGAACAAGGTTTAGATAAAAATACCATCGTTATTTTCACATCAGATCATGGTGAAATGTTAGGAAGCCAAGGTATGATGCACAAGAATGTGTGGTTTAGCGAAGCTTTCGATATTCCATTTATCATCCGTTGGCCAGAAAAAATAAAAGCAGGCACCGATGATTTACTTTTAAGTGTTCCTGATGTGATGCCAACTCTTTTAGGTTTGATGGGATTGGATCAAAAAATTCCTGAAGAAGTAGAAGGAAAAGATTACTCTGGCATTTTCCGCAACGAGAAAGTAGATCGACCTGAAGCGGCTCTTTACTTTTTTGCTAAACCAGAAGATGATACGGAAAAACGACGTGGGGTTAAAACACATACACACACCTACGTAATAGCCTATGATAATAAAGGAGAAAAGCATCACTTTTTATACGATGATAAGAATGATCCTTACCAAACTAAGAATATTTATGGTGAAAATTCTGAGCTAGAACAGAACTTAACTGAAAAGCTTCGCGAGATTCTGATTAGAACCAATGATCCTTTTATAAGCTACTTATAATTAAAAAGACAAAGAGTCGGAAAGTCTTAAAAGTTGGCAACAACAAAACAGGCTTCTGACTATTTGACCTTTCGAACGATAAGACTTTCTTTCATCTAAAATCGACCTTACATATGGACAAAAGAAAATCCCTCAAAAACAGCAATCTTACCCTTACGGGAGTAGCAGCATCATACCTGCTTTTGTGACAGGAAAGTATCTTCAGTCTAAAACCAAAATTAAAGGGCACTCGCCCGAAATTACTTCGCAATGCCCATTATATGGCTCTTCTAATTTTAACTACAAGAAGATTAAATCCACCATGCTGACTCAAATCTCTCTCCTTAGTCATCAGAAAACAAAATCGCCGAGAAGTGCATCAAAATACCATTTGTTAAATGGGACTGGCTATGTACTCCGCTGGCTGCCCGAAAACACGGGACAGGCTGTTCCAACCACTCAGAGTTCTATTTCTCACCTGCTAGGCGTTTTCTTTATTTTATTCGAACTACTTGATTTCCAAGTATTTTCTTTGCTAAAAGTCTTACAAATTACATCATTACCCATAAGAGTTACGTCAACCCACCCTACCTATTGGGCAGTTCCTGCCACACGAACGCTTAGTTGTTACCAGTAGTATTTTTCAATCTCCTAACTGCTCTTTTGCTGTCAAAAACCATTTACCATTGAATCCCTCGAAATAATACTTCGCATCACCACCAGTTTCAACTCCATACCAGTGCAATAGTCTTTCGTTTGATGGTCTTAATTTCAATTGGAAATTGTCATAAACCTGTGTTCTTTCGCTTGCGATTTCTATATAAAATGGATCATATTTCCATTTGGACTCAATAATTTGAATTGTATCAGTTTCACCACCTAAATCTATGTCTCCATTCGAGTTAGTTTTCCAAGTAATATATTTTATTGGAAATTTAATTCTCCTCTTTTGAAAAACAGAATCTGTCATAAAATCCCAAAAGAACGAGTTAAAGCTTTCATTCTCACATGATTCTCTGGGAACCTCCTTATCGCTTTCTTTCAGCAGTTTTAATTCACTAGTTGCTTTTTCTAATTCAATGGATAGGTTCTTGATTTGATTTTTGAGTTTGCTTTCAACTTTTTGCACGTCATTTCCACATGAAATGAAAATTAGAAATAGGATGATTGAATATATTTGCTTCATTTTTTAATATGTATGTACAGGGAGATAGTTTACAGTTGTGCAAGTCACATGGTTTACAC
>JADGFH010000109.1 GCA_016743925.1 Labilibaculum sp. | reverse complement strand
GTTGTTAACAGTGCCGATGTTTTACTTTGTTTATCTGAAAAGTGGAGGCTTTTCTTTTTAAGTGCATTTAAAGCCAAACGAATTGAAATTCTCAATAACATGATCATTCCACCCAAGGAATCAAATCAGCTTCATATTAAAGGTGAATTACAATTGCTATTTCTGGGTTTAGTTGGCGATAACAAAGGAATTTTTGACCTGTTAAAAACCTTAGCGAAAAATAAGGAATTATTTAATGGAAAAATCAATTTGAAAATAGCTGGAAATGGAGAGGTTTCTAGATTAAAACAGGCAATTTCAAATTGGAAGCTAGATGAGTTAGTGCAATTTGTAGGTTGGGTTGATGCAGAAAAGAAAGACGAATTACTGAGAGGATCTCATGTTTTTATTTTGCCATCATACAAAGAAGGGTTACCACTCTCTATTTTGGAGGCAATGAGTTATTCTCTTCCTATTATATCGAGCAATGCAGGAGGAATTCCTGATTTAATACATAAATATAAAAATGGAATTTTAGTTGAAGCAGGTAATAAAGAGGAGATTAAAAATGCCATTTTGAAATTATTAGACAAAAAAAATCTTATTCAGATTTACTCTGAAAGATCAGCAAAAGGTGTTGTTGATTTTTATCCACACAGCGTATTAAAAACTCTATTTTCTATCTACCATGAGTTACAAGGGAGTAAGGGATTACTTATTGAGCAAAATTAAATTTGGTTACGGTTTTTCAAAAGAGCTACGAAGAATAACAAATTTGTACGCCATTGACGAATCAGAATTATCTGATTTAAAGCATCAGGAATTTGTGAATCAATATCGCAATGCATTTAAAAATTCCAAGTTTTATTCGAAGCTATATCAGGAACACGGATTGAAACTTGATTCTGTTAAATCTATTGATGATGCTGAAATAATACCAATTATTACAAAGGATGATATTCGTCACCGAGTTGATGAATTGCTTACAAGTAGCAAATTGTTTGTTTACACAGCTTATACAAGTGGGACAACAGGATCACCGTTGAAATTGTATCGAGATTATCAATCGGTATGCAAGGAATATTCTTACGGTTATTATTATCAAACATCTCATGGATATCAATTGGGAGATAAGGTAATTTCGATAAAGGGTGATTTGAATAAAAATGAAATTTCACGATTCGATCGTTCCCTTAATACCTTGCATTTATCGAGCTATAATTTGAATCAATCGAACATTAAAAAATATCACCAACTAATAAAAAGTTTTAATCCTAAGGTTGTAAAAGCTTATCCCAGTTCATTGCAGATTTTAGCGGTTGAAATGTATAAGGCCGGTTTGAATTTACACATTCCTATTGCTTTTACATCATCGGAAGTTTTACATGATTTTCAGCGAACAATCATAGAAAAAGTTTTACAAACAAAGGTGTTTGATTGGTACGGGAATTCGGAACAAACAATCGCGCTTGGTCAGGTAAAAAAGGAATTGTATCAGGATATTCCCTTGTACGGTCATATTGAGGTAAAGGAGAAATGTATTGTTACAACTGGATTTATAAATAAGTCGTTTCCACTAATACGTTATCAGATTGATGATGTTATAAAATTAAAATGCGATAGTAGCTGTATTCGTTGTTGTACAAGTAGAATTTTAGGTCGAGATAATCAGTATGTAATACTAAAGAATGGTCAACAAATTGGACTATTAGATCACGCCTTTAATTTCAGTAATGTTAAAAACATTCTAGGTGCTCAAATAGTACAAAATGTTCCAGGAGAAATTCATTTGAATATAATACCAGATTGTAATTTTACCGACATTAATAAAGCAGAATTAATCGGAAATTTAGGTGAGCTATTAGGTGTAGATTGTAAGATTCATTATCAGAAGATTACAGAGGAACAAATAATTCGAACAAATTCGGGAAAATACAACCTAATGGTATCAAATGTAAAAACAAGTGAGAGTGACCAATTGATAAATGAGATTCTGCACGAGGCATAATCTGGATTAAGTATTTGGTTATCATGAAGTTTAAATTTTGAACATGAACTATCGATTAATCAAAGATTTGATTGCATATAAGATAAAGTTTGGAAGTGGTTTTGAGAAGGAGCTCAGAAAGATTATTGAATTAGGGGAATGTTCTAAGCAAGAATTAATGGAATTAAAAGAGCAAGAGTTTGTGAACCAGTTTCAAAATGCTTTTAATAATTCAAAATTTTATCAAAATTTATATCAGTCACATGGGATTAATATTGATTCGGTTAAAACATTATCTGATGCGAGTAAGCTTCCAATAATCGATAAAAAAACGGTTAAAGAAAATAGTATAGAAATATTAACAAGGTGTAAATTAACGGTATTTAAAGCCTATTCTAGTGGAACTACAGGAACTCCATTGCAAGTATATAGAGATTTTAGCTCTACT
Source organism: Labilibaculum sp. (assembly GCA_016743925.1). Classification (GTDB taxonomy): domain Bacteria; phylum Bacteroidota; class Bacteroidia; order Bacteroidales; family Marinifilaceae; genus Labilibaculum. The sequence goes on along the minus strand of JADGFH010000109.1, from coordinate 9,329 downwards.
ATAAAGGAATATGCATATGGCCATTATTTTCAACAAATGCATGGTTATAACCTTGGTGATCGTGTCGTTTCTTTGCGCGGTACCTTAGATCGAAATACTCTTTCTTACGTAGATAAGAGTAATAACGTCTTATATATTTCAAGCTTTCATCTGAATACAAATAAAGTAGATGAGATTTATAAATTGATTAATGATTTTCAGCCAAAAGTAATTAAGGCATATCCTAGTTCGATGCATATTTTGGCTACTGAATTACTTAAGTCGGGTAAAGAATTAAGCATTCCAATTGCATTTACATCATCAGAAGTATTGCATGGTTTTCAGCGTGAAATAGTGGAGAGAGTATTGCATACGAAAATATATGATTGGTATGGAAATGCCGAGCAAACAGTAGCATTTGGACAATTTAATGATTGTATGTATCGTGAATTTCCTTTGTATTCTCACACTGAATTTGAAGATAAACATTTAATTACGACAGGATTTATAAACAAAGTTTTTCCACTGATAAGATATAAGGTAGATGATGTTGTTCAATTGGCGCCATCCAGCAATGGTATTTGTGTTGTAGAAAAAATAGAGGGAAGAGATGATGATTATGTGATTTTGAAGGATGGTCAGAAAATAGGAAGGTTAGATTTGGCTTTTAAGCAAGTAAATGAACTTTTGGCTGCTCAAATTATTCAAGAAAAGGTTGGAGAAATCATCGTTAATTTAATTCCTGATAAGAAATTTACAAAATTAGATGGTAAACAAATAGAACTTAATTTAAGAAGTTTATTGGGACCAGATTGCTTAATACGATTTGAACAAATAGAGACCAATCAATTGATAAGAAGCAAAAGAGGAAAGTTTAATTTAGTGGTTTCTCAAATGGAGAAGAAATGAGGGTAAGTACAAAAGAAATTTTGATTATTGGGGCAGGTCCGCAAGCCTTGTTTTTGGTACGAGAATACAGTCGATTATCTTATAAGGTAACGCTTGTTGGACGAGAAAATGAGATTGCTATGCATTCGCGTTATGGTAAAAAAATCACTGTTGGAAATGAGCAAGAGCTAGTCACGAAAATATCTCATTTAGCCGAGCATAAAAAGGGAATGGATTGTATAGTAGCGAGTGGCTTTTATTTAGCTTTTTTGATGGATCATTATCCTAAGTTTTTTATTAAGTTTAATGTAATTCCAAAAGACACTGAAGCTCTATCGGTTTTCTTAAATAAACTAAATACTTATCAGCTAGCCGAGAAAGTAAATTGCAAATGTCCAAAATCTATCATTCTTAGCGATTTAAATGATGATATTGATTATAGTTTAATCCAGTTTCCTCAAATCGTAAAATGGAATCGAGATATTTTTCTTTACGAAAAACCAGGATTTAAAACATGCATAGTACATAGTGTTAAGGAGTTGAGAAATCTCCATCAAACCTTAATTAAGAAAGAAAAAGAAGCACTTGTAATGCAAACTTATTTGGGGGAAGATTTAGAAAATAATTTTTCATACGGGGCTTATTTTCAAAGCGGGAAATTAGTTGCAGGAATCTGTGTTAACGAGGTTCGACATTTTCGTTCTGGAGTTTCTTCTGTTGTGGAAGAATATACAGGAGAATTTGCAGAATTAATTGCTAGTAAATCAGTTGACTTAATTGGTCAGACCCAATTTACCGGATTTTTGGATGTAGAATTCAAAATTTACAATGGTGAAGCTTATTTATTAGAGGTGAACCCAAGACCATTTGGTTTTATTAAAATAATGAAGCTAAAATATCCTGATTTAATTCAGTTTATAATTGGAGAGATAGAAAGTAATAGCATGAATCCGAAATCGGTAAAATGGATAAATATTTTGCGAGACTGTGTTTTAATTGCTAAAAATCCTAGCAAGATTCTACACATGTTATCTATTCTGTTTGATTTTAGCAGTAGAACACTTGATGTTTGGGACATCAGTGATCTAAAGCCATTTTTCTATCAGGTAAAACGTTAAAATAATCAGCAATAAATTCAAAATAATTAATGACTACTCTTTGTCTTACGCTTGATTACGAATTGTTTGGATCTGGTCGAGGAGATGTGTTTCAGCACATGATTGAACCAACCAATAGAATGTTAAAAATCTGCCAAGAGTATAACATTAAACTGACAATTTTTTTTGAAGTAGTTGAATACTGGAAAATAAAGGAAGCTTTTGAGAATGGTATTTGCATGGGATACGATTCGAATCCTGCAGAAGCCATCGAGGAACAGCTTAAAAGAGCTTACAAACTTGGGCACGATGTACAATTGCATTTGCATCCTCAATGGATTGATGCCAAATATGTAAATGATGCTTGGGAATTGAATTTAGATTATTGGAGATTACCCGAAGTTCCCGATTATGCCAATGAATCCATAAGTATGGGATTATCAGATTTAGTTCGTTCAGGTAAGGAAACTTTAGAAGCCATTTTGCAAACGGTTAATCCGGAATATAAATGCAATATTCTACGTGCTGGAGGTTACAATATAGATCCATCAGAAAGATTATTGAAGGTATTGAAAGAGCATTCGTTTATAGCTGATAGTTCAGTTTATTACGGAGGAAAGGCAGAAGGAAATCTTTCACGATACGATTATTCTAATATTTCAGATTCAAAAGCCTATTGGTATACTACAGAGGATTCATTGCTATCTGCAAATGGAATGAGTAGTGGTTTTTTAGAATTGCCAATTTATGCTAAAACGAAACGACGGTTTTTGAAATACGATACAGTAAGAATTAGGTCAGCAATGCAGAATAAGGCCAATTCCTTAGAGAAATTTAAGAACAATAGTGTAAAGAAATCAAAATGGGAAACACTGATGTTCTTGCTTCAGAAAGAAGCTTTAACCTGGGATTTTTGCTTGTTCTCAAAACCTAAAATGAGAAGATTTTTGAACTCGGCAGTGAGGCTGCAAAAGCAATCCGAAATGTTGTTTCATCCTTTTGTTTTGGTCGGCCATCCAAAAGATTTCTATTACAGCGATGCTTTACTATTTCTTGCAAAGCAATCGGCTAAAAAAAATCTAAACTTTGTAACAATTACTGATTTAGTAAATAAAATTAAGCAGCAATAACTAATTATCCCAATTACCTAAAGAGAGGATTTTATCCAATTTTGCTTTAAGAATAATTTCAAATTTAATGTACAAACAAAGCTTTAAAAAACTTCGCACTTACGTCGAAGAACAAGAATATAAAGGCTGGGACCCATATGATGGTTTGAATTCAAAGTTCTTCCAAGCTATACCTTTTGTGAAAAACAGTAGGTTAATGCGATTGGTTTGGATTCAATTTTTCAAAAAAAGTCCAATGAATTTCCGGGGTCTTACGAGAGTTGAGAAAGCATATAACCCTAAAGGTCTTGGTTTATTTCTTAGTGGTTATTGCAAGCTCTATCAATTCGATCGAACACAAGAAGTAAGATCCCGGATTCGTTTTTTAAGCGACAAGTTATTGGAATTACAATCGAAAGATTGGTCTGGACCATGTTGGGGATACAATTTTGATTGGCAAGCCCGAGCATTTTTTCAACCTAAGGGAACGCCATCGGTGGTGGTTACAACATATGTTGGATCAGCATTATTAGATGCATATGAAATATTGGGCGATAAAAAATTATTAAATACGGCCTTAAAAATTAAGGATTTCATTTTAAAAGATTTGAATAGAACTTATGATGGAAACGGTGATTTTTGCTTCTCCTATTCTCCTTTAGATGAGACTCAAGTTTATAATGCTTCGCTATTGGGAAGTAGAATGTTGTCTCGAATATACCATTATACAAAAAATGAAGAGGTGAATGCATGTGCAAAACAATCGGTTCAGTATTGCATCAATCATCAAAATGAAGATGGTTCATGGTCTTATGGCAATTTACCTTACCATCGATGGATCGATAATTTTCATACAGGATTTAATCTGGAAGCATTATCGGAGTATAGAAAGTATATACAAGATTCTTCATTCGATCAGCAAATACAATTAGGATTGGATTACTACCTAAAGAATTTTTTTTCGAAGGACGGAACACCAAAATATTATAACAACTCGGTTTACCCGATAGATATACATTGTCCAGCTCAATTACCAATTACACTTCGAAGTTTAAATGTTTTAGAAGATAATAAGGAGTTAGTCGATCGTGTTTTAAACTGGACAATAACCAATCTTCAAGATAAATCTGGATATTTCTATTTCCAAGCAAGAAAAGGAGGAAAAACTCGAATACCATACATTCGATGGGCACAAGCTTGGATGTTTTTATCCTTATCAAATTACTTAGCAACAACCTTAAAAACACCGGAATATGAGAAAGAGAATTACGATAATGAATTCGCCGGTTGATGTTCTAACAATGGAGGAAACTCTTCATTTGATAGATGATTCGATTAGGGATAAGAAGCCAATTCAGCACATTGTGGTTAATGCAGCCAAACTGGTTAACATGCAAAATGATGAAGAATTGTACGAGTCGGTAGTCTCGAGTGATATTATAAATGCTGATGGCATGGCAGTAGTCTGGGCATCTGGAATGTTGGGAGAAGCACTGCCAGAAAGAGTTTCTGGAGTTGATTTGATGCAAGAATTAGTGATTTTGGCAGCGGATAAAAACTACAAGATTTTCTTTTTCGGAGGAAAAGAAGAGGTCGTTACTGAGGTAGTTCGCAAGTACACATCTGTTTTTGGAAAAGAAATTATAGCTGGTTATCGAAATGGCTATTTTCAAAAGGTGGAAGAGGGAACTATTGCTGATCAAATAGCAGAATCGAATGCAGATATTTTATTCGTAGCAATCAGTTCGCCAACAAAAGAGATATTTTTAAATACTTATAAAGATCAGTTGAAAGTTCCATTTATTATGGGCGTTGGAGGATCTTTTGATGTAGTTGCAGGAAAAGTAAAACGAGCTCCAGTTTGGATGCAAAATGCAGGATTGGAATGGTTCTATAGAATACTACAAGAACCAAGAAGAATGTGGAAAAGATATCTGGTTACCAATACCTTATTTATCTATTATATTATAAAAGAAAAGTTTCGAAGATAATAAAAGCTGAGAACTGGAAAGAATACGATTTTGCAGTTCTTGGTTTTACGATGAATGATTTTTCATGAACTCAACCATCATGAAGATTACTGCAGATAGCAATTTAAGATTGACTAACCATCAATAAAAAAACGAATTGTTTATCTAATTAAAACTCACTTTAAACCTTAAGCCATGATTAAAGGAAGAGAACAAACCCTTGCTCGTTTAAGTACGCTCGTGCAAGTTAGTTTATCAGTCGCTTGTTATTGGGTTGTTGCCTGGGCTGTTAATACATTTTTAAGACCCATAAATATTGATGTTCACGATAACAATACGATTTATTTGCTGATAATTGCTATTTGGTATACGCTTATAAAGGAATTAAATCTCGGTAAAATGCTACGAGTGAAAACATACTCAGAACTTTTTGCTGAATATTTTGCTTTGGTAGTGATTAGTTCAGGATTACTGCATTTAGGGAGTTTGTTTTTAACCACTTCAGTTCCCTTTTTAATTTTAGCTCTGTTTGCGTGTTTAAACTTAGTAATGCTCTTCGGATTTAGAATGTTGAGCTATAAAATCTTTAAATTAATAAGAGGAAAGGGATTCAACACACGAAACGTTTTAATCGTTGCCGATGATGAGTCCTATTTGCATTTTATCGACCGAATGCTTTTTATTCGTGATTGGGGATATAATGTTTGGGCGATAATGTCTGATGGTAAGCATATTAAGAACAAGTACGAATCTCATGTACGTGTTCTGCATGAGCATTTTCAGTTAACGGAAATAATTGATGCGAATGTAGTAGATGAGGTAATTTATTGCAAAGGTAATTTCGATAATGAAGAAGTACGAGCTCTAATTTATGCCTGCTCAGAGGTTGGGGTTACTTTTAGAGTATATTCCGATTTGTTAAGTGTTGTAAGTCAGCGTTCGCATCTAACTTATTTTAAAGAATTGCCTTTTCTAACATTTGCGAATAACACTAAAAATTACTTCGCGCTGAAGGTAAAAGAACTTCTTGATTTTTTCTTTTCATTTCTTATTGTGGTCCTGATTTCTCCAGTTTTATTAGCAATTTCTGTGGCTATAAAAATCGAAGACGGAGGTCCTATTTTTTTCCGACAAAGACGAGTTGGGCTAAATGGTAGAATCTTTCATTGCTTAAAATTCAGGACGATGGTAGTAAATGCTGAAGCATTGCGAGTAAAACTTGAAAATCAGAATGAACAAACCGGTCCAGTTTTTAAAATAAAAAACGATCCTCGTGTTACTCGTGTAGGTCGCTTTCTGCGTAAAACTTCACTCGATGAGTTGCCACAGTTTTTCAATGTCTTGAAAGGTGAAATGTCGATTGTTGGACCGCGACCACCAATTCCTTCAGAAGTTAAACAATATCAACGTTGGCAACGCCGAAGATTGAGTATGAAACCTGGAATTACATGTATTTGGCAAGTATCTGGACGAAACAATATTCCTTTCGAGGAATGGATGAAGTTAGATATGCTTTATATCGATACCTGGTCACTAAAACTAGATTTAATACTATTTGTCAGCACCATTAAAGTTGTGTTCACTGGTGAAGGTCAATAGTATTAATCACTATTTAATTAAAATAATAAACCTAAAAAACCAAGACCATGCAAAAAAAGTATTTACTATTAATGAGCCTCATTATAGTAATGAGTATCATTTCTTGTCGATCGAAAAAGGATTTAGTTTATCTACAAGATGTTGAAGCAGAGATATTGACTCCCGAATTTGGCACGAAAATACCTGATTATCGAATCAAGACCAATGATAATTTATTTGTGAGTATTAAATCATTAAATCCCGAAGTTAATCAATTGTATAATCCAGCTCAAAGCACAGGAGGCCAGCAAGGATCTCAACAGTTGTATAGTCAGCAATCGGATCAGTATTTAAACGGTTATTTGGTCGATTCAAATGGGAATATTTCACTACCTATTCTTGGTAATGTTGGAATTGCCGGATTGACACAAGCAGAGGCTCAGGCTAAGGTCCAGGAAAGAGCTAACGAATATCTTAAAGATGCGAGTGTAAGAGTGAAATTATTAAATTACAAAGTAAGTGTAATGGGAGAGGTAAGAACTCCTGGTGTTTACTATAATTACAACAGTAGTTTAACCGTTTTGGAAGCAATAAGTATGGCGAATGGCATTACCGAATATGCAAAAATTAATCGAGTTTTGGTCATGAGAACAACTGAAGATAAAAGTCAAATGTACCGACTTGATTTAACAAAGAAGAATTTTTTGAAATCAGAAGCTTTCTTTTTGCAACCTAATGATGTAGTTTATGTAGAACCGCATAAAATTAAAAATACAAATATGAATTCGGCTATTTATAGCCTTTTGCTTTCTACTGTATCTACTGCAGTGTTGATAACAAGTTTAATAATAACGAATTAAGCGGTGTTGCTTGGTGATTATTCTAACAAAAAATAGATCTCTATGAAATATGTAGATGATGTAATGGACTACTTCGAAAAAAAGGATGGTCCTGATGTGAAGGAATTTCTTTACCGACTGCTATCGCAATGGAAAATGTTTGCAGTTTGTGGAGCCTTAGGGATTTTACTGGCCTATTCTATTAGCAAATACTCTAATCCTGTTTACATGATGAGAAGTTCACTTTTAATTCATGTTGATGCGGAGGAAACAAGTGCGAAAAGTATGTTTGATGGTTATAAAATTCAAGATAAAGCAAACATACAAAACCATGTAGAGATTCTTAAGTCGTACACTCTGAATCGTAAAGCAATGGAAAATTTAGCATGGAATCATTCCTGGTTTAAAAAGCAATTGTTTTCGAGTAGAGGAATGTATCGAAATGAACCATTTGAGCTAAAGCAATTAGAAGGTGAGAACTTGGCAAAATTGCCAATCTCAATAATACAGATTGATGATCATACTTATCAAATAAGTGTTGATGGTAAGGCTGAATATCGAGGAGAAGAAATAGATGTTAAGTTTGAGAAAAAAGCATATTTCGATAGACCCTTTAAGAATAAATATTTTCATTTTCTGATAGCGAAGAAGCAAAGAAAGAAGAATCTGAATGAGAATTACCATTTCGTATTTAATAATTTGGATGAATTAACACTTACGTACATGGAGAGTATGACCATAAGTGTTGCTGAGAAAAAGGCTGAGTTAATTCACTTAAGAGTTGATAATAGCGAACCTTCAAGAGGAGTTGATTATTTAAATGAACTGAATTGGGTATATATTCAATTTGGTTTGATTGAGAAAAATAAAAAATCCGAAAGAACAGTTCGTTTTATTGATTCTCAACTAGAGGGTATTGTTGATTCTTTGCAATTGGCGGGGCAAAGTGTTACCAATTTTAGGTCAAGAAATCGAATAGTAGATTTGGGGCAGGAAGCTGGTGTTGTAGTTGCGAAAATGGAAGAATTGGAAAGTCAGTTATCTAAAGCTCAAATTACTTTGGATTACTATGAAAATCTTTCACGAAATTTGGGTGACGCGAACCAAATGAAACAAGTTGTTGCACCTTCTGTATCAGGAGTTACCGATCCGTCTTTAGATGCTTTAGTCTCTAAGTTGACTGATTTATACGGGAAAAGGGAAGTTTTATCTTACAGTGTTCAGGCTAAAAATCCAAGTTTGGTAATGCTGAATAAAGAAATTCAGCGGATTCAACAGAGTTTAGAGGAGAATTTACAAAGCATGGTTGCAAACTCTCGTATTGAGGTTCAAAGTTTGAGTGGAAGAATGGAAAAGGTGAAAGAGCAGTTGACTCGTATGCCTAAAAATGAACAAAAATTGGTAAGTATGAAGAGGAATTTTGATCTCAATAATGAGCTTTATACTTTCCTTTTGAAAAAGAGAGCTGAAGCAGCTATTGCAAAAGCTTCTAATGTTTCCGATTCTCAAATTATCGATCCAGCACGATTGGCAACCATTGTAAAAATAAAACCAAAAACAGCTATAAATCTGCTTATAGGGATGTTCTTGGGAATTGGTTTACCTTTTTTGATTATCATTTTAAAAGAATTTTTTAATGATAATATTCAAAGTAAAGAGGAGCTGATAAAAAAGACTCAATTGCCAATATTGGGAAGTTTAGCTCATAATAATTACACTGAAGCAGTACCAGTGTTTTATCATCCTAGATCAGCTATTTCTGAAACCTTTAGGACCCTACGTACTAATTTAAATTATGTATTGCCAGATCATCCGACTAAAATTATTGGAATTCATTCTACTATTCCAGAAGAAGGAAAATCTTTTACA
>JADGFH010000108.1 GCA_016743925.1 Labilibaculum sp. | reverse complement strand
GGAATTTTTCCTGCCCATTCTTTCACTACATCCTCAGGAAGTTTTCCTGTCATTTCTGTAATGATGAAACCTGGAGCAATTGCGTTAGAACGAATTCCACGAGAACCCAATTCTTTAGCGATTGATTTTGTGAAACCGATAATACCTGCTTTAGAAGCAGCATAGTTCGACTGACCAGCATTTCCGCTAACACCAACTACCGAGCTCATGTTAATGATAGAACCGCTGCGTTGCTTCAACATTGTTTTCTGAATTGCTTTGGTAAAGTTGAATACAGATTTCAAGTTAACGTTGATCACCATATCCCACTGCTCTTCAGACATACGCATCAATAAAGTATCTTTAGTGATACCAGCGTTGTTAACCAAGATATCAATTGCACCAAACTCAGCTACAATTTCAGCAACAACTCTATCTGTATCAGCAAAGTTACTTGCGTCAGAAGCAAATCCTTTTGCTTTTACACCGTAAGAAGCAATTTCTTTTTCAGTTTCGATCGCTTGCTCATTGTAGAACAAGTCAGTAAAAGCAACATTAGCACCTTGTTTTGCAAATTCAATTGCAACCGCTTTACCAATACCACGAGACGCACCAGTAACAATCGCTGTTTTTCCTTCTAATAACTTCATGAAATTCTATTTTTATTTTAATATATCCAATTCAATAACTGCGCTAAGCAGTTTGCAATCACAAGCCTACGAGTGATTGCATAAACAGGTAATGAATCCTGTTTTATCAGCCTTGAGCCTTAAATCGCTAACAAATATAAAATATTATTCTCTATTCTACTTTTTTATTTGGCATTTTGAACCGTGCTTTTGCTTTACCCAAACCTTAAATCTGTTTTACAACAAAGGCCACAACTCACTAAATCAAAACAATAAGTTATTTTTTAAATGAGATTAAGTCTTGTAATTGACTTATTATTTGGTTGGCTTTTTTTAGAAGAAAAATATCTTTAATGATTAAAGTTTAAGCTCTATTTTGTTTTAGGTGGGTGAACAGTAAAATTGAATATTCTTTTTATTCTTAACTCAAGCCGCATGGCTTTTACTTTTCTCCTTAGATGAGAAAAGTAAACAAAAGAATCAAGTCAGCCTGATCCTTGTATACCCCTTAAACTTGTACTGTGGCACGCCTTACGGCAGGCTCAAAACACGCTCATATCATACTAACTCCTCCAATCTCAACAAAACCTCACTCGCCTTCCCCTGCAAAAATATATCCGTAATCTGTTCCGTATAGTTAGAAGGCTCGGTATTAATTTCGATTATGGTAGCTCCCGCTCTTTTGGCTTCTGTTGGAATCATTGCTGCTGGCATTACTTCACCTGTGGTTCCAATTACCAACACCACATCTGTCATTCGAGCTGCGAGTAAGGATTTTCGATAAGCATCTTCGGATATGCCTTCTCCAAAAAATACAAAGTCGGGTTTTAGCACTTCTCCATCGTTTTTGCAACGCGGAGGCAATTTATTCAAGTCAACTTCGCTAGGCAGAAACATTTCATCGCATACTGGACAAATCATTCTTTGAGAGTTCCCATGAAACTCGAACACTTGTTTCGAACCTGCTTCCTGATGCAAATTGTCAATATTCTGGGTAACAATGGCTTTCAAGAGTCCCTGCTTTTCAAAATCGGCTAATACTTTATGTGCTTTATTGAACTTTGCCTTTCCAAAAAAATCGTAGAAAATGGCTTTTATAGCTGTCCAAGATTCCAATGGGTAGGCATGAAAATAATCCAAATCCAAACATTTAGGATCGTACTTACTCCACAATCCATCTGGTCCACGAAAAGGAGGAATTCCACTTTCCACAGAAATTCCTGCTCCTGTAAAAGCAATCAATGAATTGGAATTTTTAATTAATTCTGCCGCTCTTATAAGATCCTTCTTCATGCTTATTAGATTAAATCATCTTATCAAATTAGTAACAACCAACAAAAACAACACTCTTAATGACTGATTTTCCGCAGATTAAAAGATGTAACGTTTATTTAACATTACTGTAACATTCTTGTAATACTAGTCCTCTAATATTGTAATACCAAAAGATGCAAAGCAAATTGCTTGTATCCATTAATTAGAAATAAAATTAATTTAATAAAACCAGGAACGAAAGTTCTGAACTAAAAATTAAAAAAATGAAAAAATTTCAACTGCTTCTTACAGCCATTATTGCCGTTGCCCTTATGGCAAGTTGCGGAGGCTCTGGAAAAGAAAAAGCAAACACTATCAAAAAAGCTAAAGCTATTACCGGTGCAGGTGCAACTTTCCCTCAGCCATTTTACAATAAAATATTCAAGACTTATACAAAAGAGCAAGGCCTGTTAGTTACCTATGGTGGAATTGGTTCTGGCGGTGGAATCCGTAGCCTGAAAGACAAGATTGTTGATTTTGGCGCGAGTGATGCTTTCCTAAGCGATACGAAGCTTGCTGAAATGCCAGGAAAAGTACTTCACGTTCCTACTTGTCTAGGTGCTGTTGTTGCTGCTTACAACTTACCTGGTAAACCAGAATTAAAATTCACTCCTGAATTAATGGAAGGTCTTTTCATGGGGAAAATCACCAACTGGAACGATGCAAAAATCGCAGCCGTTAACCCAGGTGTTAGTTTGCCTGATTTAGCAATTACGGTTGTTTACCGATCAGATGGAAGTGGAACTACTTTCATTTTTAGCGATTACATGAGCAAAGTAAGTGCTGAATGGAACGAGAAAATTGGCAAAGGAAAAGCTTTACTATGGCCTGTAGGTATTGGTGCAAAAGGAAATCCTGGTGTTGCAGGAACCATTAGCCAAACCAATGGAGCAATTGGTTATATCGGATCTGAATATGCATTTGCACAAGGAATTCCTGTTGCTAGTCTTCAAAATGCCGCTGGAAACTTCATTCTTCCTTCTGTAGAGTCGGTAAGCGCATCAGCAAAAGGTGAAATGCCAGATGATACACGAATTAGCCTTACAAATACGGATGCTGCTGATGGATATCCAATCTCAAGTTTTACTTGGTTAATCATCTACCAAGAGCAAAACTACAACGATAGAAGTCCGAATCAGGCAGCACAAACCATCAAATTAATCGATTGGGCTGTTAGCGCCGATGCACAAAAAGAAACCACCAAAGTTCATTATGCACCGCTTTCTGAAACTGCGGTAATTAAAGCAAAAGCTGTTTTAAGCAAAGTGACTTACAATGGAAAAGCATTAAAATAAGAAAGCTATTATTTATCTGATTGGGCTTGTTTTCAATCCTATTCTACTAGTTAGAATATAAAAGTTCTCCAAACTTGATTGAAAACAAGCTCTCTTTTTACAGGAATCGTTCAAAGCATATGAACAGCGAGAAAATTTTTCGATATCTATTGATTGGTAGTGGTGTTCTAATTGTATTAATTGCAATTGGAATTGTTACTACCCTAATTGTTGGCTCCATCCCATCTTTTAAAGCGTTTGGCTTTGGGTTTATTTATTCTGTCGATTGGAATCCAACCGAAGGAAGAGAATCCTACGGTGCTCTCCCTTTTATTATTGGAACCTTGGTAACATCCATATTGGCCCTGATTTTAACATTTCCATTCGCCTTTTCAATATCCTTATTCTTAGGCGAATATTATAAGAATGGTAAGCTACCCTCCTTTTTAAGGTCTGTAGTAGAACTATTGGCTGGAATCCCATCTGTAGTATATGGACTTTGGGGATTTTATGCACTAAGACCATTAATTACCGATCTTGGCTTAAATGCCCAAGGCTTCGGAATTTTCACTTCCTCAATTATACTTGCAATCATGATTATTCCTTACGCATCCTCCTTAGGATCAGAAGTTATCTCTATGGTTCCTGGGAGTTTAAAGGAAGCAGCCTACTCTCTGGGCGCAACACGATTAGAGGTTGTAAGCAATGTAATTATCCCAAATGCTGGTTCGGGAATTTTTGCAGGATATATTCTTGCACTCGGAAGAGCAATTGGTGAAACCATGGCAGTTACCATGTTAATTGGTAATTCCAACAAAATCCCAACAGGAATATTCGACCTTGGAAACACAATGGCCAGTTTAATTGCCAACCAGTTTGGCGAGGCCGATGGTTTAAAATATACCGCTTTGGTTGAAATTGGATTACTCCTTTTTGTCATCACGGGTATCGTAAATTACTTGGGTAAATTAATCATGAGAAAACTATCTGCGTAAGCGATATCACTATATATAAAATGAATACATCTACACAAATATCCAATGCGAAGCTTAACAGGCGGTTGTTGAAAGACAATTTTTTCACCTACCTGCTAATTTCCTTGGCTTTTCTTTCGAGTGTACCGCTATTTTTAATTCTTTTTGAATTGATAAAGAAAGGATACAAACAAATCAACATCAGTTTCTTTTACAAGGTGGCACCAGACACAATGGAAGCCATGGTTGCTGTAAATAACAATGAAATTATTCCTGGCGGTATTGCCAACGGTATTGTTGGTACGCTTCTTATTGTAGGTATGGCTTCTCTAATCGCAATTCCTTTAGGGATAATTTGCGGCATGTATTTGGCAGAAAATTCGAAAGGAAAATTCGCTGGTATGGTTCGATTTATTGTAGATATGCTACAAGGCGTTCCCTCTATTGTTTTGGGTGTAATTGGATACATCTGGATTGTGAAACCAATAACTGGTGGTTTTTCAGGTTTAGCAGGTAGTGTTGCCCTTTCCATCATGATGTTACCCTCTATTGTACGTTCAACAGAAGAAACTCTAAAGATGATACCAGAAAATCTTAAAGAAGCAGCCTTGTCCTTAGGTGTTCCCTATCACAAAACGATGCTAAAAGTTATTCTACCATCGGGAATTAGTGGAATTTTAACTGGTGTTATTCTTGGCATTTCGAGGATTGCTGGTGAAACTGCCCCACTAATGCTTACCGCATTGGGAAGCGCTGCTATTAACACCGATGTAACGCAGCCATCAAGTGCTGTTCCTCTGTTGGTGTGGGAATTTTACAACGATCCTAATTTAGTAAATATGATTTGGAGTGCGTCCCTATTCCTACTGCTATTAATTTTAATCTTAAACCTTAGTGCTAAAGCAATTGCAAAAAGATGGAAAGTACAATATTAGAACAAGAAGTAATTGCAACTGAAAAAGCAATTGCAAGAAGAATGGAAGTAAAAGAGAACACAACAAAAACGAAAAGTGTGATGCAAAATCCAATAGAAAATATAGCCTCACCAATACTAAACATCGATAAACTGTCAGTTTCTTACGGTGGCGATAAATATTCAATAACTGATGTTTCGGCAGGTATTGCAAAGAATAAAATCACTGCAATTATGGGACCATCAGGCTGTGGTAAAAGTACCCTTTTGAGAGCCATTAACCGCATGCACGAATTGTATCCCAACACGCACAACAAAGGCGCTGTATATCTTGGCGACGAGAACATTTACGATATGAATCCCATTCTCTTGAGAAGAAAGATTGGAATGGTGTTTCAACGTCCGAATCCGTTTCCAACCATGAGCATTTACGACAATGTAATTGCAGGTTATAAATTGAATGGAATCAAACTAAAGCGTGCTGAAAAGGATGCTATTGTCGAAAAATCGCTACGTGAAGTTGGTTTGTGGAGCGAGGTAAAAGATTCATTGCACAACAAAGGAACATTCTTATCTGGAGGACAACAGCAACGTTTATGCATTGCCCGAGCACTTGCTTATACGCCGGAAATTATTCTTTTAGATGAGCCTACGTCAGCCTTAGATCCGATTGCAACTGCAAAAATTGAAGACTTGTTAGTGAAGTTGAAAAAGGACTTTACAATCGTATTGGTTACCCACAACATGTCACAGGCCGCTAGAATTTCAGACTATTCGATGTTTATGTATTTGGGAGAATTGGTAGAATATGGAAAAACAAAACAAATGTTTACCACTCCTAAAGACAGGCGAACAGAAGAGTACCTAACTGGGAAATTTGGTTGATTCTGCAAAACAAATTTAACTCTTACTCACCACACAAATTTACATACAATGCCAATTAAGAAAGACAAAAAATTTGATAAGCTCAACAATGATTTTGCCAAAATGAAAACCTTAGTTTTTCAACAGTTTGAAATACTAGAAGAGGTCGTAAACAATGGCTTGGATGAAGTTGAAAAAAGTACGATAGATACCTTCAATAAAAACGAAAGTAAGCTCGATCAGTTCGAACTGAAAATGAGCGATAACATTATACAAACCATAGGATTACAGCATCCAATGGCAAGAGAGTTACGTTTATTGGTTTCTTATTTTAGAATGATTGGGCACGTAGAAAGAATTGGCGATCAACTGAATAATGTGATGCGTTTTTTCCATAAAATGGATCCTCCAAACATTCCTGAGAACCAAAAGGATTCCGTTTTAAACATGCTTTCTCTAAGCGAAAAGATGGTAAAAAAAGCCTTAATATCCTTTGAAGATGGTGATCATGAATATGCTATTTGGACCATTAAAAACGACGAAATTGTGGATGAGATGCAATCGCAAATCTTGAAACGTATGGTTCGTAAAAATGCACCAAAAAACACCGATCCTACAGAAATTTTCAACTTGCTAAATTTCAATAGCATTTTAGGAAATATTGAACGAATTGCCGATAACGCAACCAATATTGCTGAAGCAGCAATTTACTATCAGCAAGGAATTGATTTGCGTCATCAAGAACTGCCTGAAGAAGATCAGTAAATCAAATTTAAAAGTTATTTGCCGTGCTAAGCAATAAGGCAACTTTTTCTATAAACACTAGGGAAGATTTTCAAAAAATGAAAGATTTAAAGATATTAGTAGTCGATGATGAGGAGGATTTATGTGAAATTCTCCAATTCAATCTAAAAAAGGAAGGATTTAATGTCGACGTAGCTTACTCTTCGGAACAAGCACTGAAGTTAGATCTTCGCAATTATGATTTTTTCCTTCTGGATATTATGATGGGAGAAATATCAGGACTTGAATTGGCCAAAATAATTCGTAGGAATTCCGATTTAAAAGATAAACCGATCCTTTTTATCACGGCAAAAACAAGCGAAGCCGATAAATTAATTGGTTTTAGCGCAGGAGCAGATGATTATGTTGCAAAACCATTCTCTGTTAAAGAAATTATTGCCCGAATTCATGTAATTTGCAAACGTGTTTTTACGCCAGCAGAAAAAAATGAGAATTTTGAGTTTGAAAACTTAAAGTTAATTTCAGTATCGAAAAAGGTGACCATTGATGATATGGATATCGGTTTAACCAAAACAGAATATGAAATTCTTTGCCTTTTGTTAGGGCATCAAGGAAGAATCTATTCCAGAGAAGAAATCATGAGTATTGTCTGGAAAGATGACATTCACATAGGTGACCGAACAGTAGATGTCAATGTGAGACGAATCAGAAAAAAAATTGGTGAATACCACAAATTAATAAAAACAAAATCCGGTTACGGTTATTATTTTGAACCGCAAACCTCTTGATACCCAAATCTATAAATCCATGCAAAAAGCAATCCAAAATTCAGGATCAAAATACAAGAAAAGACTCTTCTTTTTCTTTTTCATCATTGTGCTTTTATTCTCTCTACTTATTGGTGGTTTTCAGTATAGTCAAGAACGATTGTATCGTCGCGAAAAGCTTGAATATGCTCTAGATATCTATACACAACAAGTACACGAACTAGTAAAGAAAAAGCAAACCTTTAGTATCAAAGATTTTTCGGAGATTGATACCTTACGCACGCTTATGCCCGATAAGGACATTCGAATTTCGATTATCACAGCAAAGGGAAAAGTGGTTTACGATTCTTTTGTTGAAGATCTAGAGCGTTTGGACAATCACTTGAAACGTCCGGAAGTTCAAAAATCATTGCATTCCGAAAAAGGAAGTAACATCCGTTTGTCCGGATCTACAGGTCAATCATATTACTATTATTCGAAAAATTATTATGAATATTTTATACGTACCGCTTTACCAATTAACGAAAGTGTACTAAGCTTTTTAAAAGCAAACACCTTATTCTTTTATTTCCTAATTGGCTTGTTTGGAGTTACCGTAATCTTTCTAATTTACGCAACTGAACATTTTGGAAATTCCATTTCTAAACTTCGCAAGTTTGCAATAAATGCAGCTAAAAATAGAGAAATAGATCCTAACGAAGATTTTGGAAAAACCGAATTGGGTGAAATCAGTCATCAGATTGTGAAGATCTATCGAAAGCTGACCAAAACCACAGAGGCTTTAAGTCAGGAGAAAGAAAAACTGATTATGCATCTTCAGATTTCGCAAGAAGGCGTTGCAATCTTCGACAAAAAGAAAAACCTAATTCTTTGGAACAGTCACTTTATCGATTACATCAACTATTTGGCACACATCTCTAGTCATAATTACCAGGAAATGTTCGAACTTCCTGAATTGACCGAAATAACAGCGTTTATAAATACAAATAGTAAAGAGTTAGAGGCGAATTATATTCCCAACAATGACATTATCAGTACAAAAAAAACGATAATTATTGGGCACAAAGTATTTCTATTTCAGGTGGTTGTATTTCTGGATGGTAATTTTGAGATTTCGGTGAATGACATCACGAAAGCGGAAAATGAGAAGACCATTAAACAAGAAATGACTTTGAATATAGCTCATGAATTAAAAACACCTATAACTGCCGTATCTGGCTTCTTGGAAACGATTAAAGACAATCCAACCATGCCAGAGGAGAAAAAGGTGCAGTTCATCGAAAGATCTTGCATTCAAATCAATAGATTATCTAATTTAATTCAAGACATTTCCTTTTTGACAAAAATTGAAGAAACTAACCAATTGTTTCCCGTAGAAACTGTGGATGTAAAAAACATGCTTACTGATATGCTTTCCGATTTTGAACTGAAGTTAGAAGAATCTAAAATGAAAATAGAATTAAAGTTTCCTGATGAATTAAACATCAACGGAAATACGGAACTTATAGATTCCATTTTTAGAAACTTAATTGACAATTCGATAAAATATGCTGGCGAAAGTTCTAAAATTGAGATTCAGAACTACTTCGAAGACAACAACTACCACTATTTCTCTTTTACTGATAATGGTATTGGCATTAAAGAAGAACATTTACCTCGAATTTTTGAACGCTTTTACAGAGCCGATAACGGACGATCACGCAAAATGGGTGGAACAGGTTTAGGTTTATCAATTGTGAAGAACGCGGTAGCCTACCACAAAGGAAGAATATTTGTTAAAAAGCCTAAAGAAAACGGAATTGAATTTTTCTTTTCTCTTAAAAAGGAAATTTAATTTCGAAAATCGATCGCGTCCTAAACAGTATAGAGAATAACTTTTACTTTATTCATTTAGAGTATTATTAAAATAACCTATTGATTGGCATCTATTTTAAAGAGTTTTTGTTTTGCCTCTAAGATTTAGTAAGACCGGGAAGCTTCGAACTTGTTCGCAGATCATCCGGCCGCACTTAAACTTAAGGTAAATAAAGAAGCTTTTTAAAATGTAGCCTTGATTTTTTTTGCTTCCGTTTTTTGTATTGAGACAAAAAATGAAGTCGGGTTTGGGCGGATAGCCCAATACTAATAATTAATAGGACAATATTGTTCGAAAATTATATAATACAAGCCACAGGAAATTCCTTATGGCTTTTTTGAGTTTCAATTTCAAACGATTATCGTATTTTATGATTAATTATGAGCATATAGAATAAGAAATTTGGGCAATAATACTTATCTTACCTCCTCATTAAACGATAACAAAATGTATAGAGCATCAGAAAACCGATATAAAGATATGCCCTACCGTCGATGCGGAAAAAGTGGCCTTATGCTACCTGCAATTTCGCTTGGCTTGTGGCACAATTTTGGGAATGTAGATATCTTCAGTCAATTTCGAGAAATTATTTTCTCTGCCTTCGATCAAGGAATTACGCATTTCGATTTAGCTAATAATTATGGACCTCCTCCAGGATCTGCCGAAGAAAATTTTGGTATGATTATGAAAGACGATTTGAGACAATATCGAGATGAAATGGTTATTTCGACGAAAGCCGGATACGGAATGTGGCCAGGCCCTTACGGTGATTGGGGTTCTCGCAAATATTTAATTTCTAGTCTGGATCAGAGTCTGAAAAGAATGAAATTAGACTATGTTGATATTTTTTATTCGCACAGGCCAGATCCAAATACGCCAATAGAGGAAACTATGATGGCTTTGGATCATATTGTTCGACAAGGAAAAGCTCTTTACGTTGGCTTGTCTAATTACAGTGCAGAACAAACCAAGGAAGCTTCTAAAGTACTTTGCGAATTGGGTACGCCATGTTTAATTCATCAGCCAAAATATTCGATGTTCGAACGTTGGGCTGAAAATGGCTTATTGGATGTATTAGAATCAGATGGAATTGGTGCAATTGCCTTCTCCCCTTTGGCACAAGGATTACTTACCAACAAATATTTAAAAGGAATTCCAGATGGATCGAGAGCTGCAAAAGCTCATGGTTTTTTGCAAAAGGACACCATTACCCAAGAAGTAATTAATAAGGTGAAAGCTCTGAATGATATTGCAGAAGAAAGAGGTCAATCTTTAGCACAAATGGCAATTGCGTGGCTGCTTAAAGACGATCGGGTTACTTCGGTACTTGTTGGAGCAAGCTCTGTTAAGCAATTAACACAAAATATTCAGAGTGTAAATTATTTAGATTTTGGAAGAGATGAACTCGTTAAAATTGAGAACATTTTAAAATAATACATTGTAATTACTCAGTACAAAAAAGATTTTTATTTTAAATAGGAATCTTTTTTGTTTTTTTTACGTATTCAAGTTTTATGTATTAATTGTTTTTGATCTTAAAAGAGATATTGTTAATTTCATTCTCTAATGTTATTAATTATTAAACAAACATCTACCTATTATGAAATTATTTAAACCTTTTGTAAACCTTACAAAATCAGAATCAACTGGAGTTTATACGCTTAACTCTGTTGTATCAGTACCAAAAGACTATGCTCTAGGTTCTATAGAACAAGGGTTAATTGAGAAAAATGGGAAAAAAGTTTGGGCAGTAACAGCTTCTTTAACAACCAATGGTTCAGTGGAAACTGATATTGTTGAATTTGCTGTTCCCTTAAACCAAGGACCTACCGAGGAAGTTAATACTGTCAGTATGGTAATGGTTCAGTCAACGATGGTTGGTGCCACATCAAATCCAGCAGAGGATAGCAGTACTGATGTCGATTATGATGATGCGGATATTGATGTTTAACACTTAACAACCAGCTGGCTGTATACATTGCATTTAAAAATCTTAAGCTAGTTACCATTAAGGAAGATGAATAACTAATTTATTATTTGTCTTCCTTTTTGCATATATTAGTCTTTGCCAAATCTGATCAAATATGTTAAGATTACTTTTTCTAATAGTATTGCTTTTAAATGCAACTTTTTCATCCCCACAAAAAGTTGAAGCTGTTGAGAACACATTGGATTCAACACAAAGTTTGACAGCTAAAATACATTACTTAAACTATTGGTCAAAAGAAAACTACAAATCCTTCCCAAAAGAAGCATTCAATTATTCAAACCAAGCACTTCAATTGGCTAAGAAAGTTAATGATTATTCTGCTATTGGAGATGCTTTATCAAGAATAGGAGTTATTCATAAAAGAAATGATCAATTAGATAATGCTTTGTATTCCTATGATAATGCAATTAAAATTTATCATTTATCTAAAGACTCCTTAGGTATATATAAAACC
>JADGFH010000107.1 GCA_016743925.1 Labilibaculum sp. | reverse complement strand
GTACAAATATATAAAAATTAAATATTTGTTGAAAGTATTATATAACATGTATGACCAATTTAGGAATATTTAATTTTCTGTTCTATTTTTGATCCGAAAGGAATTTAAATCAGTAGATAGCAAAATGGAGAATCAGATACTACAGTTTAGAGAAGAACTCGATGAAGCCAAGTTGTATTACCAACCTTCAGATGAGTTCGATAGAACAGTTAAAACCCGATATGAGAAAATGCCCGCAGATATTTTTTCGACTGCAGAGAAAGCAGCCAAATGGGTAGCTGGTGAAATTGCCAATGAGATTAAGGCGAAACAAAAGATTGGCGAAAACTGTGTTCTTGGACTTGCAACTGGTGCAACGCCACTAGGCGTGTATTCAGAATTGATTCGTTTGCATAAGGAGGGGGATTTGTCTTTCCAGAATGTGATTACTTTTAATTTGGATGAGTATTATCCGATGTTAAAATTGAGTGTGCAAAGCTATAATCATTACATGAATGATGTTTTGTTTAGTCATATTGACATACCTAAAGCGCAAATTCATGTTCCCGATGGAGAAGTGAGTAAGCTTATGGTGACAGGATATTGTAGTGAGTATGAAAAATTGATTGATTCTTTTGGAGGATTAGATTTGCAGATACTTGGAATTGGTCGTACAGGACACATTGGGTTTAATGAGCCAGGTTCACAATTGGATTCAAAAACCCGATTGATTATGCTGGATTCACTTACCAGACGAGATGCAGCCAAAGATTTTAATGGACTAAATAATGTGCCAAAAGCAGCCATAACAATGGGTGTTGGAACTATATTTAAAGCCAGACGGGTTATTTTGATGGCTTGGGGTGAAGGGAAAGCTACAATTGTTAAAAAGGCATTAGAAGAAAGCCAATGCGATGCTGTACCAGCTAGTTATTTGCAACGACATGCCGATGTGAAGTTCGTATTGGATGTGCCGGCTGCAAGTCAATTGTCTAGAGTGAAGAATCCTTGGTTGGTTGGTAATGTTGAGTGGGATCGTTATTGGATGCGAAAAGCTGCTGTTTGGTTGTGTAATAAATTACAAAAGCCAATTTTAAAGTTGACCAATCGCGATTATAATGATAATGGTTTAAGCGAATTACTAGCTTTGTATGGTTCTGCTTACGAAGTTAATATTAAGGTTTTTAATGATTTGCAACATACGATTACAGGCTGGCCGGGCGGTAAGCCTAATGCTGATGATTCTCATCGTCCTGAAAGAGCAGAGCCTGCAGTTAAAAAAGTTTTGGTTTTTAGTCCTCATCCTGATGATGATGTGATTTCGATGGGAGGAACTTTGAAGCGATTGGTGGATCAGAATCATGAAGTTCATGTTGCGTATCAAACTTCAGGAAACATCGCTGTTGCTGATGATGAGGCAGTGAGATATCTTTCTTTTGTGAAAAGTTTTTCACGCACTCATGATACTAATGAGGGAAATCTTCAGTGTGTTATTGAAGATATTCAAAAGTTTCTTTTGAAAAATAAAAAGCCGGGAGGAATAGATACAGCCGAGGTACGAAATATGAAAGCCTTAATTAGAAGAGGAGAGGCAAAGGCAGCTTGTCGATTTGTTGGCGTTCGATCAAAGAATCTTCACTTTTTGGACCTTCCTTTTTATGAAACGGGTGCTGTTAAGAAAAATCCACTGGGAGAAGAAGATGTTCGGATTTTGGTGAATTTACTTCGAAAAACAAAACCACATCAGATATTTGCGGCAGGTGATTGGTCCGATCCTCATGGAACTCATCGAGTTTGTTGGGAAGGAATTTATCAGGCCTTGAAAATTGTAAAGGATGAGGAATGGATGAAAGATTGCTACGTGTGGTTGTATCGAGGTGCATGGCAGGAATGGGATTTGGATGAAATTCAAATGGCGGTGCCAGTTAGTCCTGAAGAATTGCAACACAAGCGAAATGCAATATTACGTCATCAATCGCAAATGGAGAGTGCTCCATTTTTAGGAAATGACTCAAGATTATTCTGGCAAAGATCAGAAGAAAGAAATAGGGCTACAGCTGACTTATTTAACAAATTGGGCTTGGCAGAATACGAGGCAATTGAAGCTTTTGTCAGGTTTATTGTTTAGATTTATCTGAGAATTTCCGAATTTGAAAAATTGAATTTGGCCTTCTCTTTAACTGGTTTGATATTAACTGTAAAAACATTGATTTCCATGTTTGGATTTTTTCGAAATATCCGTTTTTTTAGAGTGCTTTTTGTGATCTCTGTATTGTTGTTCTCAAATTTTAATTTGATAGCAGCTAAGAAATCAGATAGATTGAAGCGAAAAGCAAATAAAGCAGCACAAAGTTTTGTTGAGCAAGCTTCAAAAGAATTTATTTACAAATTTCGGTACGATAGTTTGCAAATAGATTCTGAGCAAAAGGAAATTACATTGTACATGAATTCGGTGTTTTCATATATTCCATTTCGTCTGGAATCTGTTCTGAGTTATAAGCGGAATTTTAAGGCTGAATTAGGGCGAAAGTTTCAAGATTATTCCATCCGAATGGAAAGTATGGGACAGGAAATTGGCGAATTGATTCCTAATTTCTACAGAAAAGATTCTTACGATATGGATCGTTTGAACAAAAATCCTGAATCCATCCATCCATTGGTTAAAAGAATAAAGACAGGAAATGATCCAATACAGGGATTAAAAAACAAGCATATTGCTCTTTGGCACTCTCATGGTTGGTATTACGAAAACACACTGGACAGATGGGAATGGCAAAGAACAAGAATTTTCACAACGGTGGAAGATATGTGGTCAATGGAATTTGTAGTTCCATATATTGCTCCTATGCTCGAAAAGGCAGGTGCTAACGTATTGTTCCCACGCGAAAAAGATGTTCAAAGAAATGAGGTGATTGTAGATGCCGAATGGTCATCAGGTGGATCAGAATATCTTGTAGTGGATTCAGTTTGGGAGTTGAATTCACAAACGGGATTTGCCAATAAATATCCTTTTTATATTGAGGGTGAAAATCCATTTAATTTGGGAAAGAGTTATCAAATAGAGGCTGATGCTGTGGAATCTGCGAGAATTCAATATTTGCCCAATTTCCTAGAAAAAGGAGAATATGCAGTATATGTTTCTTATTCGGATGATGAAGATAATGTGAATGATGCACACTACACCGTACATCATGCAGGTGGTAAAGCCGAATTTTTGGTGAATCAGAGCATGGGAGGTAAAACCTGGATTTATTTGGGAACTTTTCTCTTTGATAAAGGGAAAAATCCTGAAAAAGGAATGGTTGAATTGAGCAACAAGAGTGATGAAACTGGAAAGTGGATTTCGGCTGATGCTATTCGATTTGGTGGCGGAATGGGGAACATTGCCCGAGGAAATCCGGAAGAATTAGAGGAGTTGAAAAAGCAAAGAGAAGAGCTTGGTTTTGGAATGAATTCGAATGTTTGGCAAAAATACACGAGTAATCGGCCTAGGTATCAGGAAGCTGCCCGTTATTATTTGCAATATGCTGGAATGCCTGATTCGATCGTTTATAGTATCAATAAAGATTACGATGCTGACTACAGCAACCGAGGAAAAGATGCTGCAAAATTTCAGAAAAGAGAAATTGGCAAAACAGATTACAAAGATGATTACATGAGTCGTGGAGAGTGGGTGGACTATTTGATAGGAGCACCATCTGGGCCAACAAAAAATGTAGATGCAAAAGGATTGGGGATACCTGTTGATATGGCCCTGGCATTTCATACAGATGCAGGAATTACATCGAACGATGCTATCATTGGAACTTTGGCCATTTACTCTACAACCAGAGGAGAGGATTACTTTCCAAATGGACAATCGAAATGGGCAAGCCGCGATTTAACAGATATAGTTCAGTCACAGGTTGTGGAAGACATTCGCAAAAAGTATGAACCTAAATGGAGGCGTAGAGGAATGTGGAACAAACAGTATTCAGAAGCTTATCGCCCAAAAGTTCCTACCATGTTGTCTGAACTCTTATCGCATCAAAATTTTGCAGATATGTATCAGGGAATGGATCCGAAGTTTAAATTCGATATCAGCAGAGCTTATTACAAAGGAATTCTGAAATTTTTATCATCGCAGGATAAAAGAGATTATGTGGTTCAACCTTTACCGGTAAATCATTTTCAAATCAGGGAAACTGAAAAAGAAATTGTTCTTTCGTGGAAACCTGTTGAAGATGAATTAGAGCCTACAGCAATGCCCGATTTTTATAAGGTTTATACAAGAATTGAGGAGGAAGGATTTGATGAGGGAAGGCTTGTTACTAATTCGGAATACAAAATCTCGAATTGCAAACCAGGTGTGATTTACAGTTTTAAAGTGACAGCATTAAATAAAGGCGGAGAAAGTTTTGAATCAGAAATATTAGCCTATTGCAAATCAGAAAATGGGAAGAAGCCTGTTTTAATTGTTAATGGATTCGATCGCGTTTCGGCTCCTCAGGGTTTTGATGATGGAAAATTGGCCGGTTTTGTAAGTTCGCAAGATGAAGGTGTCGCTTACAAAAGAAATATTGCCTATGTAGGTGATCAGTACGATTTCGATCGAAAATCGAAGTGGCTGGATGATGATGCATCGGGCCATGGAAGCTCATATGCCGATCAAGAAGAACGAATAATTCCGGGCAATAGTTTCGATTACCCATTTGTACACGGACAAGCGATTCGTGATAATGGTTTTGGATTTGTGTCGATGAGCGATGAGGCATTTGAGGAATTGAATTGGATGGCGAAGGATTATTCTGTTTTGGATTTGATTTTTGGTGAGGAAAAAACCACAAAGAGAATTTATGGCAAGGAGAATAAAGATTTTACAATCTACACACCTGAAATGAGAGAGGCAATTCGTAAATATATCAGTTATGAAAATGCAAATTTGATACTTACGGGAGCTTATGTGGGAACAGATTTGAAACTTTGTGGTGATACTTTAGCAAAATCTTTTGCAGAACAGGAATTGCATTTTAAATTCAGAACCAATCATGCTAGCAAATTGGGGAATGTATCACATCCAAACGAAGTGAGAAAGAATTTCACAGGAGAATATCAATTTGAAACAGGATATTCACCCGATATATATAAGGTAGAAGCACCTGATGCGATTGAACCTTTGGGAGAAAATGCAAATGTATTGCTTCGTTATTCAGGAAATAATAAAAGTGCCGGAGTATTGTACAATGGAGAATATCAATCCGTAATTTTAGGATTTCCATTTGAAACTTTGGAATCAAAAAAATACAGAAAAGAATTGATGAGACAGATACTTCAATTTTTTAATCAATAAGAAAAATAACAAAACACAATAATTACTATGAACGGAAAGGTGACATGTTTTATTCCTTTTGGAACAAAGGAAGAGACAAAAATTACGATCAATGAGCTAATAAAATCAGATTTAGTAGCTGCGATTTATGTTGTAGGTGGTGATGCTCAAATAGAGGCTGAGGGGATTAATGTTTTAACATTGGAAACCTTATCGCACGGAAAAACAATCCATGCAATTGCTGAGAAAGCAGATTCTGAATATGTTTTTATCTATACAAAAACCAGTGCCTTAACTATGGGGCAATTGGCTTTGGATCGTTTTATGAAGGTAGCCAAGGATACAAATAGTGGTTTGGTGTATTCAAATTATCGCGCGATTAAAGATGGTGTGGTTGAAAATTGTCCGGTAATCGATTATCAGGAAGGAAGCTTGAGAGATGATTTTAATTTTGGATCAGTTCTTTTTTACGATGCGAAAGTGTTAAAAGAAGCAGTGAAGGATGTAGATACTACCTTTCGTCATGCAGGATTGTATGAATTGCGTTTGGCAATGGCTGCCCGTTCAGAATTCATGAGAATCCCAGAAGTATTGTACACCGAAGAAGAAATGGATACAAGAAAAACGGGAGAGAAAATTTTTGATTACGTTGATCCTAAGAATCGCGCAGTACAAATTGAAATGGAAATTGCCTGCACTGAACATTTGAAGAGAATTGGAGCTTTTTTAGCACCCAATTTTGATAATGTTGCTTTTGAGGAAGGAGCTTTTAAAGTGGAAGCTTCTGTGGTAATTCCAGTTCGTGATCGTGTAAAAACCATCGAGGATGCGATTAAATCGGTGTTGGCTCAAAAAGCAGATGTTGATTTCAATTTAATCATCGTGGACAACTACTCTACAGATGGGACTACTGAAATTATTCAGAAATATGCTGCCATAGACAATCGGATCATCCACATTATTCCGGAACGAAAAGATTTGGGAATTGGTGGCTGTTGGAACGAGGCTGTAGCTCATGAGTCTTGCGGAAAATTTGCCATTCAGTTAGATAGTGATGATTTGTATGCTGGTGAATCCACTGTACAAAAAGTGGTTGAAGCATTTTACCGAGAAAATTGCGCCATGGTAGTTGGAACTTATCAGATGGTGAACTTCGCATTGGAAGAAATTCCTCCTGGAATTATTGATCACAAAGAGTGGACACCTGAAAATGGAAGAAATAATGCACTTCGTATTAACGGACTGGGTGCTCCCCGAGCATTCTACACGCCAGTATTACGTAAGAATCCGATTCCAAATGTAAATTACGGTGAAGATTATGCCTTAGGATTGGCAATTTCTCGTAATTATCAGATTGGTAGAATTTACGATCCAATTTATTTGTGTCGTCGCTGGGATGATAATTCTGATGCTTCTTTGGATATTGAAAAAATGAATGCTCACAATACTTACAAAGATCGTATTCGTACCATCGAATTGAAAGCACGTAAGTTGATGAAATAGCAGCAAATAATATTGAGTTTCGGATGGCTTGGCTTTCCGAAACTCTAAAATAGAAGAATATGAAGAACAAGAGTTGGTACGTTTTGGCAGTTTTACTGATCTTTTTAATTGCTTGCAAAGGAAAAACTGTAAAAAGTGAGGCGCAGGAAGTCAGGAAAGAAATACATCTTTCAGATTCTACAGATCAGGAAATCTTTAATTCCATTCGGAAAATAGCAGGATCGATGTCAATCGATTCGTTGCCTTTGAATGATCGGGTAATTGAAGTGGCAAAAATGTTTATGCAAACAGTTTATGTTGGTGGTACTCTAGATGGGAATGAGAAAGAACAACTTGTTGTTAATTTCCGGGAGTTGGATTGTACAACTTATTTGGAGAATGTGGTGGCTTTAGCCAAGGCGCTATCCACCGATTCTGTTCAAACTGATGATTTTTTGAATGAACTTGAAAAACTGCGTTACCGAAATGGTAAATTGACTGATTATTCTTCACGATTGCATTATTTTTCCGATTGGATTTTTGAGAATCAGCAAAAAGGGATTCTGGAGAATGTAAGCCAAAAAGTTGGTGGTGAGAAGTACGATAAGGTGATTAATTTTATGAGCACGCACGTAAAAAGTTATGCTGCTTTAAAAGCTGATAGTACTTTGGTAGATGAAATTCAGAAAACAGAAGCGGCGATGAATCAGAGAGAAATGTTCTTTATTCCAGAAGATAAAATTCAATCACTTGAAAAAGAAATAAGGAATGGAGATTTGATCGCAATTACAACAAAAATTAAAGGTTTGGATGTTTCTCATACCGGAATTGCAATACATGTAAATGATCGTTTGCATTTGATGCATGCGTCGAGCAAACAAAAGAAAGTGGTTATTTCAGATATCCCATTGGCAGATATGCTTTTGAATAACAAACTTCAATCAGGCATAATGGTGGCCCGATTAAAATAACCTGACAGAGTCGAAGACCTGTCAGAGTTAAAGAATTTAATTTGTCGAATAGATTAAAGGAATATTTTTTGTCAATATAATAGAAAGAATGAACCCAAAGCATTTAGAAAACTTACTAGAAACGAATTCGGCCATGGTCATTTTAACTGATTTTCTAAATCAACAGTTGAATGATTGGCCGTTAGCAACAGGAAATTACAAGGGATTGGAAAAAGTTGAAGAGAAAGAATTTCAATTCGATGGATGTAAGGTAAAGGTCCAGTTCAATCCTGAAAGAATAAGATCATCTGCAGCAAAAGTAGATCAAAAGAGTATTGAAAATAGGGCTTGTTTTTTGTGTCTCGATAAACTTCCTAAAGAACAAGGCGGTATTGCTCATGCTAACGATTTTGTGATTTTGGTAAATCCATTTCCAATCATTCCTCAACATTTTACCATTCCAAAAATCGATCATGTCGATCAGAACTTTGAAGGGAATGTTTCAGTAATGTTGTCTTTGGCTAAAAGCATGCAAGGATATACTTTGTTTTACAACGGACCAAAGTGTGGTGCATCGGCACCAGATCATATGCATTTTCAGGCAGGGAATAAAGATTTTATGCCTGTAGAAACAGAGTATGCTTACATAAAGAAATCACAATCGGAACTTTTAATCGATTCAGCTGAATTTGAGATGAGGGCTTTCCCGAATTATCTAAGAAAGATGATTTCTATAGAATCAGAAAGTGAAAAAGAAATGAAGAGGGCGGTCTCTGTTTTTTATCGAACTTTTTCGGCTATGCAGCCAGAAGAAAAAGAACCAATGCTCAATGTGATTTGTTCTTTTGTCGACGGCAAATACCTTATGCATTTGTTTCCACGGAAATTACATCGTCCAGCTCAATATTTTGCCGAAGGCGAACAACAATTACTAATAAGCCCTGCATCAGTAGATTTTGGCGGTGTGTTCATTACTCCTCGCCGAGAAGATTTTGAGAAAATTACATCGGAGGCTATTGTGGATATCTTTAAACAAGTAAGTGTTGACGATGTGTTTTTTAAGAAACTATGTGAGCAGATTATTCTAAACGAAACATCAAATGAACGATAATATGAAAGAGCCACAATTACGGGTAGGCATCATGTACGAGCCTAAAATCTTATTTACATTAAATGGAATTTACATACTCCAGCAAAATGGGAAAGAGTATACCGGAAAGCAAAGTGCTAGCTATATAAATGATAAGATTGCTTTTGATGGTCTTGTAGATGAAGAACTGGTTTTCTATCCTAAATTTTACGAAGAAGGATCTTTCGATCTTTTTGATGTTACGATTGGAATTAAATTTCATTGGGAAAGAAAAGAAGATCAGCGTTTCAAAGGAGCTTTGCACTTTATTTGTGAAGATGAAAAACTGACTGCCATCAATGTTCTTTCTCTCGAAGATTATTTGGTGAGTGTTATTTCATCAGAAATGAGTGCAACAAGTAGTATGGAGCTGTTGAAAGCTCATGCAATAATTTCTCGTTCCTGGTTAATTGCACAGGTAATAAAGGGTGCCGAATTGCAAAAATCAGAATCCAATTATCAAAGTATTGTTGAAACTGATGAGGAATTTATTCGCTGGTACGATCGCGAAGATCATGTGAATTTTGATGTTTGTGCCGATGATCATTGTCAGCGTTATCAAGGCATTACCAAGCAATCGACAAAATTGGTAGTTGATGCGATTGAATCTACACGTGGATTGGTATTAACAAGTGAAGGTGAAGTTTGCGATGCCCGTTTCTCGAAATGCTGTGGTGGCGTTGCGGAGACTTTTGAAAATGTTTGGGAGCCCGAAAATCATTCCTACTTGCAAGCGGTTATCGATAATCCGAAAATTCCGGCAGGATATGATATGAATCTTGAAGGTGAAGAGGCCGCCGTGAAATGGATTCGTACTTCGCCTGAAGCATTTTGTAATACCACCGATAAAGAAATTCTCTCGCAAGTATTGAACGATTACGATCAGGAAACAATGGATTTTTACCGCTGGAAAGTGGAATATACACAAGAGGTAATTTCTGAATTAATAGCACGAAAAACAGGAAAAGAGTTTGGACAAATTATAGATTTGATACCTGTGGAGAGAGGAGAATCAGGGCGCTTAATCAAACTGAAAATTGTGGGAACAAAACGAAGTTTGGTGATCGGAAAAGAATTGGAAATCCGTAAAGTACTTTCCGAATCGCATTTATACAGCTCCGAATTTGTTGTCGATAAAGTAGCTGTAATGAATAGCATTCCTGCCAAATTTGTGTTGACAGGTGCTGGCTGGGGACATGGTGTTGGACTTTGTCAGATTGGAGCCGCAGTAATGGGCGCTAAAGGATACAAATACAATGAGATTTTGCTGCATTATTTCCGAGGAGCAGAATTAGAAAAAAGATATTAATAAGTGCACTTGAGAGTCTCACTTTAAGTGAGGCTTTCAATAAATGTATTGGTACCCTCACTAGGAGTGAGAATACCAAACCTCAAACGGAAAATATGAAATCAAAAACTCGCTCACCTTGGGCATGGATTCCATCCCTTTATTTTGCAGAAGGTCTTCCTTATGTTGTGGTAATGACCGTTGCCGTTATCATGTATAAAAAGCTCGGTATTTCTAATACAGATATTGCTTTGTACACTTCATGGTTGTATTTGCCTTGGATGATAAAACCTCTTTGGAGTCCGATTGTTGATGTTTTAAAAAGTAAACGTTGGTGGATTGTAAGCATGCAATTGTTGATAGGTGCAGGTTTGGCAGGTGTTGCATTTACGGTTCCTACTACCTTCTTTTTTCAGTCAACATTAGCTTTTTTATGGTTGTTGGCATTTAGTTCGGCAACTCACGATATTGCTGCCGATGGTTTTTACATGTATGGTTTAGATACGAATAAGCAAGCTTATTTTGTTGGAATCAGAAGTACCTTTTATCGTTTGGCAATGATTACTGGTCAGGGGTTGTTAATCATTTTGGCAGGATATTTCGAAACGGCAAAATTGTTTGGAAGTACCGAAAATAATATTCCGATGGCGTGGTCCTTAACCTTTTTCATATTGGCCGCTGCATTTGTTCTGCTTTGTTTCTATCACAAATTTGCTTTACCGCATCCTAAAGAAGATGAGGAGCGAGAAGTGAAAAGTTTTTCTGAGGTTTTCGATGGCTTTGGCGAAACGGTGAGAACATTTTTCATGAAGAAAGATATTTTGAAAATTGTTGGATTGATTTTGGTGTATCGCTTAGGAGAATCTCAATTGGTAAAAATGGCTTCTCCTTTTCTTCTAGATCCAAAAGAAATTGGAGGCTTAGGTTTATCAACTAGCGAAGTTGGGTTGGTATATGGAACCATTGGAATCGTTTTTCTTACCGTGGGTGGTATTCTTGGTGGCTATTTAGCCTCTCGTAACGGATTAAAATATTGGTTGTGGCCAATGGTATTTGCCATTAACTTGCCCAATTTGGTTTACGTGTATCTATCATATGCCTTGCCCGAGTCTTTCTATTTAATCTGTGCTTCAGTAGCGGTAGAACAGTTTGGCTATGGTTTTGGTTTTACTGCTTACATGCTTTATCAGATATATATATCCGAAGGAAAACATAAAACGGCACATTTCGCATTTTGTACGGGTTTAATGGCTGCGGGAATGATGTTTCCTGGAATGATATCTGGTTGGATTCAGGAAATGGTAGGTTATCAACATTTCTTTGTTTGGGTAATGATTTGTACCATTCCAAGTTTTATAATGGTGAAACTAATCACTGTCGATCCTAAGTTTGGTATTAAAGAAAAAGAAACAATATCATAAAGAATCAATCACGCCCTAAATACTTATGAAAATAGTTCTTACTGTATTCATGTAGATTGTGTTATAGTGCATGATTTTTTAATTGGGTATTGTTTAAATTACAGATTGAGTGGCATCAATTTTAAAGAGCTTTTGTTTTGCCTCTAAGATCTAGTAAGACCGGGAAGCTTCAAACTTGTTTGCAGATCACCCGGCCGCACTTAATCTTG
>JADGFH010000106.1 GCA_016743925.1 Labilibaculum sp. | reverse complement strand
CTAATATCCCAGGGTGGCATTCGCTGCACTCATTTACCCCGGGCTATCATATTTGAGCCCTTCAGGCTCGAGGAAAAAGGGATAACAAAGGGACGACTGTAAAATACTTCCTTTTTTCACTTGACTAAAATTTACACCTGATTTTAACCAGACCCAAAATTATCTCCTGATCCCTAACTACCTTGTTTGTTCTCTTCAAATTAGTACAGAGTGCCGGATTTCTGGTGATGATAGTTTTAGAAATTTAAAAATGGATCTGACCATAGGTTGGAGTCGAAAAATAATTAATAAATGGATCTGATCGTGGGTTGGGGTCGAAAAATAATTTAGAAAATGACTACGCAGGTGGTGATGGTCGTTTTAGAAATTAAAAAATGGATCTGATCGTGGGTTGTGGTCGAAAAATAATTTAGAAAATGACTACGCAGGTGATGATGGTCGTTTTAGTAATTAAAAAATGAATCTGACCAAGGGTTGAGGTCAAAAAATAATTTTAAAAATGATCAGGCAGGTGAAAGAGGACATTTCCCTAAAAAAAGAAGTAGGTAAATGGCTTGTTTGGGAATCTTTTTTGCTCCTTAAAATTAATGTACTTGTTGTTTTGCTAATTGTATCAGCATTTAATTTAAGCCTATCCTCTATTGGTAAAGATTTTTAAATGTAAAAAAAGCCCTTAACGGGCTTTTTTTTATTTCTTATTGCTTAGTTTTCTTCCTTTTTTTCGATTTCTCTTTTGGGCTTCCAATTGTTTTTGTCGGCCTTTCGACACCGATGGAGTTTTGGAGTTTTTAGCAGATTTTTTATGAAATGCTCCACTCTTATAATCGACACGAACCGTATTTTTAATTTTAATATTTCGAGTTTGGATTTTCTCGTCTTCAAGCAACTGACTTGTGAAGATTACCTCGATTGGAACGGCTCCAATTTCAATAGGCTTCTTAATTAAGGCTTCGATTTTTTCCATTAACTCTTCTTCGCCCTTATTTACAAAGCTAATTGCGATACCACTTTTTTCGGCACGACCGGTACGACCAACACGGTGAACATACTCAACGTAATTCGAAGGAATATCGAAGTTAATTACGTGACTAATGTCGTCAATATCGATACCACGAGCGGCAACATCAGAAGCAATTAACACTCTTGATTTACCTTCTTTAAAGTCGTTTAGGGCTTTAATCCTTGTGTTCTGAGCTTTGTTGGAGTGAATCACACTCAAATCTTCGCCCAAAAAATCTTCCAAACGATCTACAATTCGATCTGCATTCTTTTTAGTCT
Source organism: Labilibaculum sp. (assembly GCA_016743925.1). GTDB lineage: Bacteria > Bacteroidota > Bacteroidia > Bacteroidales > Marinifilaceae > Labilibaculum. The sequence goes on along the minus strand of JADGFH010000106.1, from coordinate 10,605 downwards.
CGGTAAAGATCATCACTCTATTAAAAGTCTCTTCATCTTTTAGAAGCTCTTTCAATAAGGCAATTTTACTAAGAATGTTTGGTGCTTGATATTGTATTTGTTGGATGTTTTTTACGGTAGAAGCTTGAGGTGCAACCTCAATTCGTTCAGGATTCAGCAAGAAGGTATCAGCCATTTGAGCAATGGTATCTGAAAATGTTGCTGAGAATAATAAGTTCTGATGAGCTTCTGGTAAAATCTCAAAAATGGCATTCAATTGAGGCATGAAACCTAAGTCCATCATTTTATCCGCTTCATCAATCACTAATGTCTTGATGAGTGTAAATTTTAGGATTCGGGTCATGTAGATATCCATTAAACGACCAGGAGTCGCTACAATAATATCGATACCTTCGTACAATTGTTCTTTTTGGGTGTTGATGTTTACTCCACCATAAACGCCAGCACAACGAATATTTATAAAAGGAGTTAGCAATTCAATTGTTTCCACAACCTGTAATACTAATTCGCGAGTTGGAACCACAATTAATGCTCTAGGATCGAATCCTTTTGCATAATTCAGTTTCATTAGAATCGGCATCAGATAGGCTAAGGTTTTTCCTGTTCCTGTCTGGGCAATTCCAATTACGTCTTTACCTGCGCGAATAGGAGAAAATACATTAGTCTGTATCTCTGTTGGTTTTTCGAATCCCGCTTCGTCAAGCGCCATTCGTATTTGTTTGCTTAATTTGATGTCGTCAAATGAACTCATTACTTTGGTATTTGAAAATTTGTGCAAAAATAGGTAAATAAACCGACATTAAGGTCTTTTTGTCAATTCGGATCGCAATTAGTCAAAAATCGGGAGTTTTCAATCTAAGTCCAAAGCACTTGCACTTCAGCTTTTATTGAAGAAATTGCTACTTCAATAGTTGGTTTTTGTTGTTGCATATGCGATTCAATTACAGCTCTGCTCAACACAATTGAAGAATCTTCATTCGCTACTTGAGCAGCTTCCGTATTAATTAATTGAATGATGCTGTTTTTGGCATTTTTAATTTTCACCCATGATTCATCCGTAACATAAAGCTGTTGAGCTAAATTGTGTTCAAATTCAGTACGGACAGCTATAATTAGCTTTTGTTGTAATTGTAAATTGTTTAGTCCGTTCGCGTTTTCTCTAAGAATTAAAGACTCTGGATGAATACGCTCAAGAAGAATAAGCAAACGTTCACAAGCTTGTAAACGAATTGGAGTTATTTGCTTGTTATTCTTTAGCAGAATCTGATGTTGGATTTTTCGTTCCTCTTGCTTTAAAAAAGCCTTTATTAAAAGATAGGCCGTTGCAAAAACTACCAGTGATGGAATGATATACTTGAAAATTTCAATTAGGTCCTTCATTTTTATAATTTTCTTTTCGATTTTTATTTTTTATCAGTTCCCCGAATGTTTAAAAACAGTATATTTGTTCACGTGAAATAATTGTTCTAAGATAGCTTAATCACACAAACTATTTTGTTTACAATGGGGGAATAATGATCACAAAAGTATTAACCAATTTACGAAATCCCTAAATTAATTTAGAATGTTGAAAGTTTCGGATCGAATTGCAGCTATGGAGATATCTCCAACGCTTGCAATGTCACAGAAAAGTAGAGAAATGAAAGCTCAAGGGATTGATGTTATCAATCTGAGTGTTGGTGAACCGGATTTTAATACCCCTAACCACATTAAAGAAGCAGCGAAAAAAGCAATAGAAGATAACTATTCGCACTATTCTCCGGTTCCTGGGTATGTAGAATTACGCCAAGCAGTTGTTCGTAAGCTAAAACGCGAAAACAATCTTGACTATACGGTAGATCAAATTGTGGTTTCTAATGGAGCCAAACAATCTATTGCGAATGCAATGATGAGCGTGGTTAACAAAGGTGATGAGGTAATCATTCCAACACCATTTTGGGTAAGCTACAGCGAAATTGTAAAGTTAGCAGAAGGTATTAATGTATTTGTACCAGCTAGTATCGAGCAGGATTTTAAAATTTCACCTGAGCAATTAGAGGCTGCTATAACACCGAAAACAAAAGCATTCTTATTCAGTTCTCCAAGTAACCCAACAGGAAGCTTGTATTCTAAAGAAGAACTAAGGGCTTTAGCCGATGTTTTTGTAAAGTATCCAGATATTGTAATCATGTCTGATGAAATTTATGAACACATAAATTATGTCGGAGCTCATGAAAGTATTGCTCAATTTGAGGATATGAAGGATCGTGTTGTTGTAATAAATGGTGTTTCGAAAGGATATGCTATGACTGGTTGGAGAATCGGTTACATCGCAGCTCCTTTATGGATTGCTAAAGCTTGTGGTAAACTACAAGGTCAAATGACTTCTGGTGCATCATCAGTTGCGCAGATTGCTTCTGTAGCAGCATTAGATGGTGACCAATCTACTACGGTTACTATGCGTAATGCATTTCAGAAACGTAGAGATTTGGCATTGGCTCAACTAAGAGAAATTCCAGGATTTGAAGTGAGAGAACCAAATGGTGCATTTTACCTATTTCCTAAGGTAAGCCAGATTTTTGGAAAATCGAATGGAAGTATTACAATCAATAGCGCAACAGATCTTAGTTTGTACTTGTTAGAAAAGGCAAATGTAGCTACTGTTACGGGAGAGGCTTTTGGAGCGCCTGAGTGCCTGCGTTTGTCTTATGCTACTAGCGAAGAACAAATGGCAGAAGCTATTCGGAGAATTAAAACGGCTGTTGAGAAGTTAAGCTAATCAACACAAATTATATTTTAAAAGGCTATCTCATCTTTATGAGATAGCCTTTTTTGTTAAAAGCTGTTAAGGTGACAAAGCGTGATACGTGATGTGACATAGATAGGTGTCTTAGTATTGAAAGGAAGTTTAGAACAAGCTTATTTAAATAAAGATACTTATGAAAAATATAATCATACTATTCGTATTGCTGATTTTTGTTTTTAATACCAGTTTGCTGCACGCACAATACAGCTATAAAGAGCCCGTTCAGCGCGAAAATGTAAACCTCGCTCGTAAAGATAAGTTTGAGATCGGTTTGCATTATGGACCTGCGTGGACAACTGGAGATGCCAAAAGCTATGCTAAATCGGGTGATGCTTTTAGTTTGGATTTAGGTGTCAATTCAAATAATTTTTATTTTGGGTCAGAATTTACGCTTACTTCATGGCGTGATTTTAAAGATACAAATGAGGCTAGCGATAGGAATTTTGACGATGTCAATTTTTTGTGGTTGATGCATGCAAAAATATTCATGGGTGATGGAAAGGTGAAACCGTATATTGGGCTGGGCACTGATTTAATTACGATTATTTTAGGGATAATTGAACCGGATGATGAGGATTGTTGTTACGATTCTTACTGTGATCATGATGATGATCGAAATTACAATGCCTGGATTGTCCCTTCTGTTGGTATACGTTGGGAAATGGGACCGGATGTAAGTGGAAATATTGGTTTAAGTGCGAACCTTTCCGATAATTACGATTTTATTCGCTTGCAAGTGGGAATTGTATTTTAAACATTTGACCATGAATTGCAAAACAACTTTTTTTATCCTCCTTATCTCATTTCTATTTTCTTTTAAAGCTAAATCACAAGAGAAATATTACCAGTATTCTAAGCCAGTTAGGAAAGCCAAAATTGATCTCGATCTTATTACAGAATTTGAAATTGGATTTCATTCTGGTAGAAATTGGACGATAGGTTCTTCAAAAAACATAGCAAAGGCAGGGCAGGTTCATAGTTTAAATTTGGGATGGAACAATGGTAAATTCTATGGAGGAACTGAGTTTAGTTTGAAATTTTGGGATCAAATTTTAAATGATAAGAAAGCCAATAAAGTGGATTTTAATCAAAAGCAGTTTTTATGCTTATTGCATATGAAATGGTATGTTTGTAAAGGAAATGTAAAGCCTTTTTTAGGTGTTGGAACAGACTTGTTATCAATTGTAGAAGCAATAGTGAATCCGAGAGATAATGATGATGAGGATTATAGACAGGACTATGAAGAGGACCGGATTTTGAATTTTAATGCATGGTTTGTACCTACGGTTGGTATCAGGTGCAAATTACGATCAAGATTGTTTGCAGATATTACCTGTTCTGTTGATCATTCAGATAATTACGACTCTATGCGCTTGCAAGTTGGGATTTCCTATCAGCCTCAATTTTAGAAATAAAAAAACGCCCCCGAATTGGAGACGTTTCTATATGTCAAGTAGATCATTTCTATTTGTACAATTCTTTCAAGCGAGTTGCCATTCCTTCAGCCAATGCAGCACACTGATCGAAATCTTCTCCACTTGGAGCACAAAGAGCTTCTGGTGTAGCTTCAATGGTTTCCCATTTAATTGCTTCAGCAAATTTGTTCAGGCGCTTAAGGCCTCCGCCTCCCCATGATTTAGAACCGAAGACACCTAATACATGATCTTTAATTGCCATGTGTTCCAATTCATTGATTAATGTTTCCATTGTTGGGAAAACATCACCATTGTATGCACAGCTTCCTAAAATTACACCGCGATATTTAAAAATATCATTAATGATATAGGAAGGGTGCGTCTTAGAAGAGTCGTGAATACGAATCTTTTTAATTCCTCTTTTCACCAACTGACGTGCAATGTTGTCAGCCATTTTTTCTGTATTTCCATACATAGAAGAATAAACAATAACACAACCTTCATCGGTTTTGTATTGGCTCCACTTATCGTATTTTGCTACAATATCAGCAACATGAGTTCTCCAGATTGGTCCGTGAGTTGCACAAATCATTTTGATCTCTAAACCACCTAATTTTTTTAATGCATTTTGAGTAGGGCGACCATACTTTCCAACAATATTTGAATAGTAACGGCTGATCTCATCTTCAAGATAATCCAAATCCAATTCGTCATCGAAAATACTACCATCAAGTGTTCCGAAGGCACCAAAAGCATCACCTGAGAATAAAATTCCATTGGTTGATTCGAAAGTCACCATGGTTTCTGGCCAGTGCAACATTGGCACCATATAGAAATTCAATTTGTGTTCTCCTAGATCGATGTTATCGCCTTCTTTTACCTCTAAAAGGTTGTCCTTGATTCCGTAAAAGCGCTCTAGCATAGGAAAAGTCTTCTTGTTTCCTACGATCTTCATTTCAGGATAACGTTCAACTAAAGATCTGATAGATCCAGAGTGATCCGGTTCCATATGATTAATGATAAGGTAATCTGCCTTACGACCATCCAACACTTCTTCAATATTGTCAAGATACTCGTCCATCGTACCTTTCTCAACAGTATCAACGATGGCTACTTTTTCGTCAAGAATAACGTATGAATTGTAAGCTACACCTTTTGGTAAAGGCCAGTAGTTTTCAAAAAGGTGAGTTTTTCTGTCATTGGTTCCTACCCAGAAAATTTTATCAGTAATGTTGGTTTTATTGTGCATTTTTAATGTTTTTGTCGATTTTGTGTATTCAGATCTTTCGAACTCAATTTTGCGACTACTTTAGGGTAGAAGGCGAGTTTAAGATTTAATGTGCTCAGATTAATAACAAGAAATTAGAACACTTTGTTTTCAGCCCACAAAATTAAGAATATTTTTATTCTCGAAATGCTTCTACAACATCTTCTTTTAAAATTCTTACCTATTGTTGCAAAAGCTTGATGAGTTGTTGCTTATTTAGGATTTTTATCTCTCTTCTATTGGTCGCAATTAAACCTTCCTGTTCCATTTCCTTTAAACTTCGGGAAAAAGAGGGACGAGTTACCCCAAAGAATTGTGCCATTTCCGACTGAGACTTGGGTAAGGTAATTTCATTTTTATTGGGAGCAGCTAATTTTAGAAGGTAATTAGCCAATTTCCCTTTTATGGTTTTAAAGTTTAAAAACATCAATTTATTGGCCAAGAACTGACTTCGATTTGATATTGAGTTTAGATAATTCGTTAGGAAAACCTTATTCTCCATAAAAAGATCAATTACAGATGCTTTTGCAAGCGAGAAAATCTCAACCTCGTCGTTTGCAGTAACATTAACTGGAAATTGATTTCGCTGACCAAATAAAAATGCTGATGCAATAGGATAGGGCGCCATAATATCTTCAATCTTAATGCTTTTTCCCGATGGATCTAGCATTTCCCCTTTTACACTTCCTTTTAGAACAATCATTAGGTTCTCGCATCGATCTTCACGAAAGGCAACCATATCTCCTTTTGTGTATTTTTTGATTTGATATTGTGCAGCACTCAAGAGTTGTTCTAATTCCTCTGGAGAAATCCCCCTAAATACAGGTGATTGTGAAAGTTGTTGATATAGCATTTTCTATTTTCCAATTTAAAATCATCGCAAGATTACTAGTTTCCTTGAATTTTGCAAGGAATAAAAGAGGTATTTGTCTTATTAATAAATACCTCTATGATTTTCTTAGACCATTTTTAGTAAGTTTCTTTTAAAACTTATAACTGAAATCGTTGTTAGTAATGCTCCTATTCCCAATAATACTAACATTTTTGGATAGATTTCGGAAAGTGGTAATTGCCTCCAAAATATATCAAAGAATCCTTCCATTGCCCAATAATTTACCGAAATAACAGCAAGGCTTTTCATGATTTCGGGCATGAAAATCAGAGGCATCATACTGCCGCCGAGAGCCGAAATTACCAAAATAACAAGGGTAGATAAGCTTTCTACTTGTTTTCTACTTTTGCAAACCGAAGCCATAAAAATTCCAAAACTGGAACAGGCAATTGCAGCTGCCAAAATCATAAGAATTAAGGCAGGAAGATTTATGAAGATATCTAAGCCTAAAGCCAGCCATGAATACAAGAACATAACCGTTAATTGCAGAACTGCCATAAAAAGAGTCGAAAGCATTTTGCCGTATAGTATGCTAGAAGGGGAAATTGGAGATACCAATAACCTGCGGAAAGTACCATCTTCTTTTTCTTTAAGTAAGGATGCACCACTAGCCGATACGCTAAAGAGCAACATCATAATTGCAATTCCTGCAATGGCTTGAACCAAGCCCAGGTTTCCATTTTTTTCTTCTCCAATTAAAGCTGTCATTGGTAAATTTGAATTTTCTTCTAATTCAGTAGAATCATCAGAGGCTTCAAATTCTCCAAATTGACTTGCCACTTGTTCTTGAATATCTAAGATTTCAGAATCGGTAAGATTTGGGTTTTTCTCTTTAATGAAAGTATTTACTTTTCCTTTAATTCCCTTTTTCATGGTAATGCCAAACAAATTTGACCATAAGGCTTGCTGTAATAATCCCATTTCGATTTCTTTCGCTTCGTCGTAAAACAATTCCATTGGAGCTTTGTTTCCTGCTTCTACTGAATCTTGAAACCCTTTGTAAAGAACTAATACCGCACTGTTTTTACCTTTTTTCACAAGCATTTCAGCTTCAGAATACGTTTTAACAATCAAATTTAAACCATCTTCTTTATTTAGAGTGGTATAAACTTCTTTAGAAAGTTCAGTGTTGTCTTGATCGGCAAAGAGAAGTGAGATCGGACGAGATTCTCGCGGTTTTCCAATTCCTCCATACATTAATGCAAAAATGGTGATTAAGGCGATTGGTAATAATAAAGATAACAAGACTGCTGTGCGATCTTTAAAATATTGGCGTATGTCTTTTAAGGCTATTGTAAACATGATTTTGTAGGATTAAAATGGATAGGACAAATGATATGAAATTTACAGTTGGAATGGATTAATCTCGTAAAGATTTACCCGTTAGTTCAAGAAAAATACTTTCCAAACTTAAAGTTCTAACATTTAGTTTTTCCAATTGTAATTTTGCATTGGTACACATTTGAATTAATTCAGGTAGATCTGTATTGGTTTTTGAGGTTGAGAGTGTCATTTCATTAGCCTGAATGGAAAGTTGTCCATAAAAGTGATTGCTCATACTAGCCAAATCTGTTTTTTGTGGGTTAGTGAAATTAACCTGAATTTCCTCTTTAACAGATGAAGCTTTTTTTAGTTCATCTAGACTGCCTTCGGTTATTATTCTGCCTTCATCGATAATTCCTATTCGATCGCATAAACGTTCTGCCTCTTCCATATAATGTGTCGTGTATATCATTGTAAGGCCGCGGGACTGCAGTTCTTCTATAACTTCAAAAATTAGATTTCTACTTTGCGGATCAATACCTACGGTTGGCTCATCCATAAAAACAATCTTGGGATCGTGCAGAAGAGCTGCAGCAATATTAATTCTTCTCTTCATTCCTCCAGAATAGGTTTTTATTTTATGATTTTTTCGATCAGCCAAGCCTAGAAAATCAAGCAATTCATCAGTTTTGGATTGTAATTGCTTGCCTTTAATACCATATAAAGTACCCCAGAATTTTAAATTCTCGATAGCAGTAAGATCTTCGTAAAGAGCAATTTCTTGCGGAACAACTCCAATTATTTTCTTGCAGTCAGAAGCATTTTTGTTTAGGGATTTCCCTTGATAAAGAACCTCTCCTTCATTAGGTTTAAGAAGAGAACTTAAAATACTTATTGTAGTTGTTTTTCCAGCACCATTTGGCCCTAGTAGACCATAAAGTTCACCTTCATTTATGGAAAGAGAAACATTTGTGAGCGCCTTTACATCATTGTAAGATTTACTTATTTTATTTGCAACGAGCATAAGAGTAGAGTTGATTATTATTTACCAACTCTAAATTTACATAACTTATCTTGATTTTTAACAGCTTTGATTTAGATATTACCTTAGCAGTGCAACATTTCCTTTTTTAACAACATGCTTGCCATCCAGAAATGTTACTTCCAATACATATACATACACGTCGATATCTTGAAGCTGGCCTTTAAAGAATCCATCCCATCCAGTGTTTACATTGCTTGTTTCGAATAATTTATGTCCTAAGCGATTGTAAATGGCCAAGCTTGCTTCTTTTACATCTCCACCTCTAATAAACAATTTGTCGTTATGGCCATCTCCATTTGGTGTAAAGGCTTTAGGAAGACCCACAAAAGGGTAATCTTCAATAAATCCAATATCAATTGTGTCACTAGAAGTACAATTTTGATCTGTAGTTACTTCAACCGAATACCTGCCTTCAGTACTAAGTGTTATTTTCTGAGTAATTTCTCCAGTACTCCATTTGTAAAAGCAATTTGGTGTTCCTGCATCTAGTTGGATTTTCTGATTTGGATAGCTAACTAAATCTTGTCCTAAGTTAATCTCGGGAGTTGAAAGTAGTCTGATTTCTATACTGTCAGATTCAACATTACCATTTGCATCAGTAATTTCTAAACAGTAGTGACCTTTGTCTTTTAAATAGACTTCGGGGGTATTTTTATTTAACCCAAGCCATTTATATTCCAAAGGCAAACTTGGATTTCCTTCCAATTGAGGACTCACATAAACCGAGTCTCCAGAACAGATGATTTGATCGTCGCCAAGGAAAATACCAAACTTTTCACCTTTTCGATGATCGATGTATAAAGTATCTTTATTTGAGCAACCATATTGATCGGAAACTTCGACCATAAATACACCGCCACTTTTAGCCGTAATAGTTTGACTGCTTTCCCCTGAATTCCAAATAAAATCAGAACCTGCGTTACCTGCATCCAGTATTACTGAATCTTGATCCCATAAAACAAGATCAGAACCTAAATCAATAATAGGATTTGGGTGATAGATTACTTTTGTTTGTCCAGTTTTCTGATATCCATCGGGATCGGTAATCTTGACCCAAAAATTTCCAGCGTCAGCAATGTCTATTGAACTTTCAGTTGATTCGTTACTCCATTCATACTGATATGCTTGACTGATCGATAAATTTGGTTCTAAATTAATTTTTTCATTTCCACACATATGAATAACCTCAGGTAAATCAATTTCGAAAAGATCTGATTTCATTTTTGCATAAAAGCTTTTAGAACTTTTACATCCATTAATTGACTCTGCAAGAACGGTATAAGTGCCTGATTCTGTGATTTCTGTTTTCGAATCTGTAGAGCCATTTGACCATAAGTAGGAGCTTGCCGAATTATTAATCGTTAATATGGGATTTTCATCATCAATTATTACTCGATCTTCGATCTCAATAGGTGGTCTATTATTAACATGGATTTCTATATTGGCTTTAATTTTTTGATTATCTGTCGCATCCGTAACCGTAATTTGGTAGTTTCCATTTTTAGTTACAGTTATGTCCTTTGTCTGTTCTCCTGTGCTCCATAGGTAGGAATAATCAGATGGAAGATCGATTGAAGGGGATAAGACAATACCGTCACCTTCGCAAATACTTTTATTCTCACCTAAATCAACAGAGAAACTTTTTACGACCTCCATACCTGCGAAAATGGTATCGCTATTGCAACCAAAAGCATCTGTTTCTATTAGCTTAAAGTAATTGTTAGTTTCGTTTTTGGGCCACTTTATTTTTACATCAAGTTTTTGTTTTTTATCTTTTATAGTGCTTTTATGCTCAATTAAACTGGCACCATCAGGAACCCATATTTCGTAGGTGGAATTTTTATTAATTTGGGCAGAATAGTTTTGGGTAGAGCTAATCTTAGCCTTTGGGTAATAATCGCCTACTTCTGGCTTTACCAATGGCATAACCTGTATGGT
>JADGFH010000872.1 GCA_016743925.1 Labilibaculum sp. | reverse complement strand
ATAGAGGAATCAATTTGATTGAAATAATAATGCTTATTATTAAAAATATGGTACTCACAATCACATTGATCCAAAATGAATTCCAATCAAAATTGCAGAAAAAAGATTCTATCATTATTGCTGTTGTTTAACTTGTTGCCAACTTATATATAAACGCAATGGCATTTATTTCTCTTATAATTTCTTAAAAGGTGCACAATGCATCCCTACGGTCTTGCTAAAATTTTGAGGCGATTTGCAACCACCGCCTTATCAGAACAGTTAGCGTTTAAAACCGGTTACGTCAACAAAGCCCAGCTATTGGGCAGTTCCTGCCACACGAATGCTTAGTTGTTGTAGGTCGTAGTTCTATCAATTAGTATTATCTTATTCCTTAATGTGAAAATTATAGTCTACCATAGAACAAGCCAGTAGAATATCAAATTCTTCTCGTTGCTTATTCCAATTCCCCTAGTCATTCCATTTTTCCATTTGTCTGGCAGATAAAATCTCAAGTATAATTCGTGATTAATGAATGCCTTGTTATTGGTTTCAAGCACGTAATATTCTAAATCAGAAGGGGTGTCACGCTCTTCGTAGAATACTAATCCAGGATTAGGAATTGGAATATAAGAATCACATTCTCCAAGTCCAGCTTTGTCAAAACCATAAGTGTTTCTGTTTAAATATATTTTAATTAAGCAAGAATCGGGAGATCTTACTAAATCTTTAATTATTTCTTTTTCTTGAGAAGATAAGTATTTTACTACTGTCAAATAAAGTATGTCCTGAGGTGTATTTCTGTAGCTCGAATTACATGAAATTATTGTTGTGTCCAGATAATTAGGAAAATGATCAATTAAGCTGTCTTCAAATACACCTTTCCAAGTTTGGTATACAGGATTCTGCCTATCTACCCCTGTTTTATTTCTTAAATTACAACCAGTCAATATTGCAAAAAGAATAAGAGTACTCAAAAATGATATTTTCATAATTTCCTATTAATTTACCTGTCTGCTGAACTATGACCTACAACGGTCTTGCTGAAATTTTGTGGGCGATTTGCAACCACCGCCTTATTATAGCAGTTAGCGTTTAAACCGGTTACGTCAACAAACCCTTCAGGTTGGGCAGTTCCTGCCACACGAATGCTTAGTTGTTGGGGGTAGTAGTTACAATTAAGTGAACATTCTACCATCAATTTCAGGTCGTTTTAATCTTGTTTTTTCATACAAACCAAGTGCCTGTTTAATTTTATTTATGAGACCTTTTTGATTACTCTTCGCAGGATTAAATCCACATATTCTGCAACGATTGGATTCAACTGCAATTTCAGAATTTCCTCGACCATTTTGCCTTAATTCATAATCTGTCTCTACAAATAACTTATCTGATCCACATTGTGGACAGTTCAAATTTGATATATCATCTATTCTTAAACCTTTTTCATATAATTGTTTCAATTCGAGATGGGACAAGCTTCTCTTGGAAACTTCAGCAATAATTTTTTTTCTTGACCCCTCTAAAAAATCCTCAATTCTATATGCGATAAAGGTTGCTAACTCCTCGTCAGTTAGATTAGTTAAAAATGATTCAAAGTCTTTCATATTTATTTTATTAATAGAATCAAATAATCCGATTTATTAGTCCGTCCCGCTATTACCCCCAACTTATATATAAACACAATGGCATTTATTTCTTTTATAATTTCTTAAAAGGTGCACAATGCATCCCTACGGGCTTGCTAATTTTCTTGGGCGATTTGCAACCACCGCCTTATCAGAGCAGTTAGCGTTTAAACAGGTTACGCCAACAAACCCTACCTATTGGGCAGTTCCTGCCACACGAATGCTTAGTTGTTGTGTGTAGTTTTAATTTTGACTCTTCCCAATATTACTAATCCTTCACTTCCAAGTTGATTGATTGTAATTATCACATGATTTATTCCTGTTTTGGGAGTAACTGCAAAATTTCCTAACTGTTTTCCCATTTTCACTGTAGCTTCAGAGGTAGAAGTATAAATAACAACGTCCTTAGCTTCAATATTATTTATTTTAATCTGAATTTCATTTTCAGCTCCATTGGTAAGCAAGTATTTATTCATAGTAATAATTGTTCTGTGTTTACTAAGAATAGTGTCAACTATAACTTTTTGTGTATTTGTTTGTAGTGATTTAGTTGAAGGGTTTTTGTTTGACTTTATACATGAAGTCAAAACTAGAAAGGTCAATAATCTTATTAATATTTTCAACTTATACATATCTTACTTTTCAATTAAATTTTCTACTCTGCAGTATTTTATTATTCAATCTTTAATGGCAAGGTGAATTGAGGTAATTGGCAATTCTTATACCCTGTTTTTTCTATTTTCAGGTTCGAAAAGTGTCCTAATATCTTTGTCGAATTCTCCTCAATGAATTTAAAATTACCAAACTTTTCATTTAATCTTATTTCAATACTATCATTAGGATTTGAATATGATTCTAGCTTCACAAAGACTATTTGATGATTAATCAAAACATTGTTTATTGTATCGCAATTGGCGAGAACCAATATTCTACCCTGATAG
>JADGFH010000871.1 GCA_016743925.1 Labilibaculum sp. | reverse complement strand
TGTTATTATTATATGTATTCCTTTTGCTTTATGGGGAATACAGGAATATGTGTCTCCGACACCAAAAAGTTTGGTAGCTGAAGTTAATGGAGTGGAATTATCTGAGCGTGATTTTCAAAATCTAGTACGTCAACGCAAACAGCAATTACGCGCTATGTTTAAAGATCAAAATATAGATTTATCGTTTATGGATGCTCAAATTAAGAAAAATGTGTTAGAGCAGATGATAGAAGAACAAGTATTATTACAATCTGCTCAAAATGCTGGTATGCGTATTGGTGATAATTTGTTAGTACGAAAGATTCATGCAATTCCTAATTTTCAAGAGAATGATGTTTTTTCTCAAGATAGATATGAGCAGTTATTAAGTGCTAATGGCATGTCTAAACAGAAATTTGAGATTGATATGCGAAACGCTACATTGTTAGAGCAACTTCGATTAGGAGTTACTAATTCTGCTTTTGTAACTGATTATGATAAGCAACAACGCGCCGCTGTCGAAAAACAAGAACGTTTATTAAGTTATGTGATTATTCCTGCTAATCGTTTTAAGGCTGAAGTTGAGATTAGTGATGCTGATATTGATGCTTATTATAAGAAAAATGCTAGCAGATATATGACTGATGAGAAAGTCAGTGTTGAATATGTGGAATTTTCCCAAAAAGATTTAGCTGATATTAAGATCAAGGAAGAAACGATAAAGGAATATTATAAAGCTAATAAAGATAAATTTAAGACTCCGATACAATGGAAAGCGCGACATATTTTGATTGAAGCTGGTAGTGATGCTACAGATGAAGAAGTTAAAGAAGCAGAAAAACAAGCACAAGATTTGTTGGTAAAAATAAATGCTGGTGAGTCGTTTGAGGATTTAGCTAAGAAGTTTTCTGATGATTTTGGTAGTAAAAAAACTGGCGGTGATTTAGGTTGGTTTGGTTCTAAAACTATGGTTAAGCCATTTGAAGATGCTGTGAAAGTTCTGAAAGTTGGTGAAGTTAGTTCGGTTCCTGTTAAAACTCAGTTTGGTTTTCACGTGATTAAATTGGAAGATATTAAACCTGAAGTTGTGCGTCCATTTGATGATGTGCGTGAAGATTTATTAGCTGATTTAAAGAAAGAACGCGCCGAATCTGCTTTTCATGGGCAAGCAGAACAGTTTGCTAATTTGGCATTTGAAAATCCTAATAGTTTAGAAGTTTTAAGTAAAACTTTAAATTTAAAGAGTAAGACTACGGAATTATTTAGCAATAGAGGAAGTCAGGATAAAGATTCTATTGTTTCTAATCCTAAAGTTGTTAAAGCTGCTTTTAGTGATGCTGTGTTAAAAGATCGCTATAATAGTGAAGTGATTCAAATCGGTGAACAACATATTGTGGTATTACGTTTAAAAGATCATGAACCAGCTAAAGCTAAACCGCTTGATGAGGTGAAAGATGAGATTGTTGCCGCTTTAACTAAAGAAAGAATAGAAAAGAAAGCGGAATCTTTAGGTAAGAAGTTATTAACAGAAATTAAGGATAAGGTTGATATACTTAAGGATTATGAAGATTTAAATTGGTCAGCAGCAATGTGGGCTGGAAGAGATGATACTATTGTTCCAAAAGCTATTGTTAGTGAAGCGTTTAAGCTTGGAAAAGTGAGTAAAGACAAAGCTATTTATGAAGGAATTGAGTTAGATAATGAAGATTATGCTTTGATTGCCTTATTAGATGTTAAAGATGGTAAAGATGATGCTGAAGCAGATGTTAAGAAGCAGGAAGAAGCAATTGGTGAGAATGAGTTTAAACAGTTTGTTTCTAGTTTAAAAGCTAAGGGTGAAATTAAAGATCTTTCTAAGCCATTATAAGATAGTTAAGTCAAGCAATGGTGGGTTTCGCTTCGCTCTACCCAATGGTGGGTTTCGCTTCGCTCTACCCACCCTACAAAGTTATGACATATTCATCCATTTTAGTAGGGTGGGTAGAGCGGAGCGAAACCCACCTACATTGCCAACAAAGTTATGACAGATTCGTCAGTGAGAAAAATTTTAGTTACTAGTGCTTTGCCTTATGCTAATGGTTCAATTCATATTGGGCATTTAGTTGAGTATATTCAAACAGATATATGGGTAAGGTTTCAGAAGTTACGGGGTCATGAGTGTTATTATGTTTGTGCTGATGATGCTCATGGTACTCCTATTATGTTACGCGCTCAACAGGGTGGTATTCATCCTGAAGAGTTGATTGCTGGTTTTAATGCTGAGCATCAGGCAGATTTTCGTGATTTTGGTATTGAGTTTGATAATTATTATTCGACTCATAGCCCTGAAAATAGGACTTTAGCTGGGCAAATTTATCAAAGTTTGAAGGATGGTGGACATATTATTAGTCGCACCATTAGTCAGGCTTATGATCCTGAAAAGCAGATGTTTTTACCTGATCGTTTTGTTCGGGGTGAATGTCCTAAGTGTGGTGCTAAGGATCAGTATGGGGATAATTGTGAGGCTTGTGGTGCTACTTATAATCCTACTGATTTGAAGAATCCGGTTTCAGCAGTTTCTGGTGCTACTC
>JADGFH010000105.1 GCA_016743925.1 Labilibaculum sp. | reverse complement strand
TTGATTTTTTTTGCTTCCGTTTTTTGTATTCAAGACAAAAAATGAAGTCGGGTTTGGGCGGATAGCCCAATACAAAAATAAATAGGACAATATTGATTCTTAATTACTAATTGATATTACATGAATATCTTTAAATACATCATTAAAAGCTTTTGGTTCTTCAGAAAGCAACACTTTGCAGTCTTTTTGGGAACAGTAGTAAGTACTGCGGTTCTTACAGGCGCTTTAATTATTGGTGATTCCGTAAAATATAGTTTGCGCGAATTGGTCGATTTGCGATTGGGTGAGGTAAGCTATGCCATGCCAACAGGTGATCGTTATGTGCGAGCTGAACTGGCCACCGATTTAATGAACGACATGACTGTGAATTTTGCAGCTGTTCTGCATGTAAAAGGAATTGCGATACAGCCCGAAACGCAGGCAAGAACCAATAATGTGCAGGTGTATGGTATCGATAAAGATTTAAATTGGCTTGCCTTACAAGATTTGCCTAAAATTGAAGCTAATGAGGCTTTGCTAAGCGAAAACTTGGCAGAGAAAATGAAGCTATCACCTGGCGATGAGTTTTTGTTGAGAGTTGAAAAGGGCAGTTTAATTCCTGCCAATGCACCTTTTGTTTCGGATGAGGATCAAACTCTGGCTTTACGATTAAAAGTAAAAGCGATTGTGGGAGATAAGGAACTAGGCAGATTCAGCTTGAAAAGCAATCAGGTAGCACCTTTTAATGTTTTTCTATCGAGAGAATATTTGGCTCAGGAGATGGAATTAGAAGGACGATCAAACTTATTACTTGCCAGCGATTCTGATGACTCTGAAGAAGTTCAAAGCAACTTTAAAAATCATCTGGAATGGAATTGGCAATTGAAAGATGCCGGTTTGGAACTCCGAGAGGTCAAAGGGAAAGATCAATTGGAATTGATATCCGATCGGGTATTTATTGATACACCTCTTTCAGATGCTATTGCAAACATGAACATTCAGCAACAAAAGCTGCTTACTTATTTTGTGAATCGTTTTACTTGTCGTGATAAAGAAACACCTTATTCATTTGTTTCTGCTATTGATGGAGATTCTCATTTGGCAGATCTTTCAGCGAATGAAATGATCATTAACCAATGGTTGGCGGATGATCTTCAAGCAAAAGTTGGCGACTCGATTAGCTTGGATTACTTTGCTATTGGAGCCATGCGAAAGCTTGAGGAGCACAAACAAAGCTTTACAATCAAAGAAATATTACCTTCAAGTAATACTTTAATCGATCAGGCTATGATGCCTTCTTTTCCTGGCTTGTCGGATGCTGGTAGCTGCAATGAATGGAAGGCAGGCGTACCTGTTGACTTCTCGAAAATCAGACCGAAGGATGAAGATTACTGGAAGAAATACAAAGGAACACCCAAGGCATTTATTGCTCAAGATAAAGCGCTTGAATTGTGGAGTAATAAGTATGGAAAGTTCACTGCAATTCGATTCGACAATAAGGATTTGACCATTGCACAATTGGATTCAAGCCTACTTGCTGCTTTAAGTCCTGAGATGCTGAACCTTAATTTTGCATCGGTTAGGCAAGAAGGAAACAATGCTGCCGATAATATGGTCGATTTTGGCGAGTTGTTCTTAAGTCTAAGCTTCTTCATCATATTTGCAGGTATTCTACTCACAATATTAATTTACTCTCTTAATCTGGATAGTAGAACGCAAGAAACGGGTATCCTTCTCGGATTGGGTTTCAGTAAAAGCAGAATCGTACGAATCAGAATTCTAGAATCCTTAATTACCATAATTTTAGGTGGTGCAATTGGTGTGTTAGGCGGAATACTCTACAATAAATTACTCCTCGATGCCTTGAACTCTGTATGGACAGATGTTGTGCGAACCAATATGCTGAACGTCCATTTGAAGGGAAATACGCTGATTACTGGCTTTTTAATAGGCTTGTTAATCGCATTGCTTTGCATTTGGGTGGTAACCAGAAAAAAGATGAAGAGATCGGTTCATTTGCTGATTAATGACGTTACTGAGGATAGTGTTTCAGTGAAAAAGAGCAAGCTATCCATTTTATTAGCTGTCGTATCCATCATAGGAACCTTTGCAATAATTACTTATGCGCTTGCATCTCCAAAGCTAAATGCAGAACTCTTGCTTTCGGCAGGCGGTTTATTCATGATAGGGGCATGTGCCATTTTCAATTGGTATTTGCAGAAGTTGAGCGCTAAGAAAAGCATTACTACGCCTAGCTTGTATCAATTGGCAGTTAAGAATAGTGCAAGAAATAGAAAGAGAAGTCTGGCAACCGTTGCTTTATTAGCCTTAGGTACATTCTCTGTATTAATCACAGGGGCCAATAGAAAGACTTTTTACGATACTGAAAATGCTGCAAGTTCCGGTACTGGAGGTTACGAATACTTCTTTGAAACAAGCATGCCTATTTTATTCGATTTAAACACTGCAGAGGGACAAGAGAAGATTGGTTTTTGGGAAGGTGATTTGGATAAAGACGTAAGTTTTGCTCAATTCAGAGCTTTGGATGGTGATGATGCAAGTTGTTTGAACTTGAATCAGGTGCAAAAGCCAAGAGTGTTGGGCTTTGATCCTAGTCAGTTTGATAAGACTGGAGCTTTTTCATTCGCGAAACTGCATAAAGATGTCGATCAGAAACATCCATGGCAGACACTTGAAAAAGAGTATGGCGAAAATGTTATTCCAGCTTATGCTGATCAAACTGTTATTGTTTGGGGATTGAAAAAAGCGGTTGGCGACACTTTATATTATCAGGATGAATATGGAAAAGATGTGAAGCTATTGTTAATGGGAGGCTTAAACAATTCTATATTTCAAGGCAACATCTTAATTACTGATTCTCAGTTTCAAAAGCATTGGCCTTCGGTTAGTGGATCGAAAATATTGTTGGTTGATTATCTGAATGTTAGTGATGATCAGTTCATGCAACAGTTTGAGGGTAACCTGCAAGATGTAGGAGTAAGTGGAATGAAGACTTCTGATCGATTAGCGGCATTCTATTCTGTTGAAAACACCTACTTGAGCATGTTTATGTTCTTAGGCGGTTTAGGCGTAATTATTGGCACCATAGGCTTAGGAATTGTTTTGATGAGAAACATATTGGAACGTAAAAAAGAGTTGGCATTACTGGCAGCAATTGGATATCAACAAAGCAGTTTGTTTAAATTACTGTTTTTCGAAAATGTATTTTTATTGCTAGCAGGACTGGTTTGTGGTGTAAGTGCTGCATTCATTGGAGTGCTACCATCCATTCTATCGCCATCTTTTCAAATGCCACTTGGCTACCTATTATCCTTGCTTCTTGGAATCTCAATTAGTGGCTTAATCTGGATTTACATTCCTGCTTGCATGATCAAGAAATTTAAAATTGTAGAATCCTTAAAAAACGAATAAACCAACACTATAATATTTAACCCATATGAAAAACTTAAGCATCTTATTAATCGCAGTATTATTTTTTGCTTGCAATGCAAAGCAGAAAAAAGTAAGTGAATGGAGAGGCGAGAACCGTTCTGGTATCTACAACGAAACCAATTTGCTAGAAGAATGGCCAACTGAAGGTCCTGCTGTTTTGTGGGATATCGAAGGAATCGGAAATGGATATGGATCGCCTGTGATTAAAGATGATAAAATCTTTTTGAATGGTGAAGTTGATAGTGTAGCCTATTTATTTGCTCTTGATTTACATGGAAAAACAATTTGGAAGACTGAGTTTGGTACTGATTGGATGAAAAGTTATGTAGGATCTAGATCAGCCCCAACTGTTGTTGATGATATGATCTATGTTGCCTCAGGAATGGGTGATATTGCCTGTATTCATACTGAAGCAGGTGAATTGAAATGGGAAATGAATATGTTGGAGAAATATGAAGGTAAGAATACAAATTTTGGATATTCTCAATCTTTATTAATAGATGGTGATTTGGTATTTGCAGCGCCAGGTGGATTAGAGAATAATATCATTGCTTTGAATCGCTTTACCGGAGAATTGGTATGGACAAATCCTGGAGTAGGAGAAATGCCGGCATATTGTTCACCGATGTTGTTAGAGTTTCCATCTCGAAAAGTTTTGGTAACTTTCTCAGATCATGCTTTAATTGGTATTGAATCACAAACGGGGAAAATGTTGTGGACGGAACTGCAGGATACGCTTTGCCATATTAATGGAAACACACCAATTTACGAAGATGGTTACTTGTACTATGTTACTGGATGTGGCAATGGTGCAGTAAAAATGCAGGTTTCTGAAGATGGAAGTCAAATCACGGAAGTGTGGAGAAATAAAGAATTGGATAACATCATGGGTGGTGCAGTAAAATTAAATGGTAAAATCATTGCTTCAGCACATCGCAAGAAAGTATGGAAAAGTATTGATATCAATACTGGAGAAATAAGAGATACTTTAAAATTTGGACGTGGAGCAACAATTGCTGCTGATGGAATGTTGTATTGTTACAATGAAAGAGGTCAGGTTGGATTGGTAAACGTTACACCTGAGAGTATGGATCTGGTTAGTAAATTTAAAGTGACTAAAGGAACGAAAGAGCATTTTGCTCAACCTGTGATCAATGATGGTGTATTGTATATTCGTCATGGAGATGCTTTAGTGGCATACGATATCAAGAAGAAGATTTAATAATCATTTTAGTGAGTAGCTAAAATTTGATGTAAAGCAGAGAACATGAGCAAACAAATATTCATTTGCGGGTGCGAAAAGGATGGAAAGATTGAAAAGGAATCGGTTCATAAGTTGAGGAGCACTTTGGAGGAGAAAAATATAGGCTATACCTATATCGAGGATATGTGTGGTACAATTCTAAAGAATCCCAATGATTTGGAAAGTTTGTACACCGCTGAAGACGCTATTGTATTTGGTTGTCAGGCTCGCGCAATGCAGCATTTAGTCGATAATTCTGGAAAAAATATAGAGGAAAACTCCACTGAGTATCATCATGTTGATGATGAAAATCAGGAGGAAGTGATTTCTCAATTAGAATCCAATACATGTGAACCATTAAAAATCAAGTATACTGATTCATGGAAGCCTTGGTATCCGGTTATCGATTATGAGCGTTGCAATGGCTGCCGCAAATGCTTGAATTTTTGTTTGTTCAGTGTTTATTCTGTTGAAGATGATGGAACTGTGGTTGTTTCTGCTTCAGCGAATTGTAAGGATATGTGCCCGGCTTGTGCCAGAGTATGTCCTCAAAATGCAATCATCTTCCCAAAACATGCCGAAAGCCCTATTGATGGTGGAGAAGGCGATGGAACAGAGAATGAAAAAACAGATATTTTGGAACAGATTCAAAATGATGATGTATATTCTGTTTTGAGCGCTCGAAGAAAGAATTTTCAGGTATCACTGCTAAAGAATGATCAGTTTAAAATGGCTGAAGAAGAGCGACGAGCTTGTTGCAGCGGACCCGATAAAAAGAAGGAAGTGAAGAAAGAAGAAAAATGTGATTGTGACTGCAATTGCAAGGAAGAACCGAAAAGTAAATGCGATTGTGATTGCAAAGGTGGAGATTCTAAATCAAGCTGTTGCTAAATTAAATAGATATAAATGATATTTTCATTAGGAACTAGAATACTGAGACAGGTAGATGCCCGATTGCTTTGGAAACTTGGCTATAATCTGGGTTGGAAGGGAATGAAAGCCGTTTCGAAACACAAGAAACGACTGAAGAAGGGTGAGCTATTTCCTGCTTTTATGATGATTTCGGTTACAGATAATTGTAATTTGAATTGTCAGGGATGTTGGGTTACGATCGATAATACTTCCAAGGGAATGGATGTAGAAACACTTGAGAATATCATTGTTTCGAGCAAGAAAAAAGGTTCTTATTTCTTTGGATTTCTAGGTGGAGAACCCTTGATGTATCCTCATTTAATGGATGTGATCGAAAGACATTCTGATTGTTACTTTCAAATGTTTACGAACGGAACTTTACTTACCGATGAAGTTGCTCAACGTCTGCGGAAATTGGGTAATGTATCGCCACTAATTAGTGTGGAAGGTTTGCAAGATGTAAGTGATGTTAGAAGAGGAGCGAACAATGTTTATGGCAGAACCATGACAGGGATAGAAGCTTCTACAAAGAATAAATTGTTTACAGGAGTTGCCACGAGTGTGTGCAAATCTAACTTTAAAGATTTGGTGAACGAGGAGTTTGTGAATTCATGCATCAAAAAGGGAATTCATTACCTCTGGTTTTACATTTATCGCCCAGTTGGTGAGCGTCCAACAACCGAATTGGCTTTGTCCGAAGAGGAAATATTGGAATTGCGACAGTTTATGGTTGATGTTCGTGTAAAAGCGCCATTGATGATCATTGATACTTATTGGGATGAAAATGGACAAGCATTGTGCCCTGGAGCCATTGGTTTGTCACATCACATCAATCCTTACGGTGATATCGAATTTTGTCCGCCAATTCAGTTTGCAGGAGAAAAAATTGATAAGGACACCGATATTGTAAATATGATTGAGAATTCGAAATTTATTGGAGGTTTGCGAAAAGGCATTAACGACTGCACTCAAGGATGCATTCTATTGGATAATCCACAGGAATTGCACACGATGCTAAAAGATACAAATGCCTATGATTCCTCAAAAAGAAATACTTCCTATGAAGAGTTGAAGAAAATGAAAGCGTGTGCTGGCCATCATATTCCAGGAAAAGAGATTCCAGAGAAAAGTTGGCTATATCGATTTGCCAAAAAGTATTCCTTTTTTGGTTTTGGAGCATATGGATAGTATAATTACGAATGAATAATTAACAATTACGAATTATAAAATATTGCAGGTTTTAAAGTCCAACTCCTTTAGGAAAGAATTTATGCTGAGCTTCTAAACCCTGTTAATTGTTAACTGATCACTGTTAATAGAAATAAATGATTATAAGAAATAACCAACCAAATAGGAGCTTCGGAAATGATTTACCTCAGCATCCTGAAAAGCTGAAGCAGATTCGTGATTTAATTCGCGATTATGCTGCTGATAGTGAATTGGTGCCGCCTTTACAAGAAGATGAAGTCATTTTTCATTCTGGAGAATTGATTCAAAAACATCCTGAATTGTTTCTTTATCAGAAGCTGTTGGCTGTGATGATTAACAATTACGCTTGGAGCAATATTGTGGCTGGAATTCCTTTTAATCGTCGAATTCTACTATTGCCAAAATGCATTAGTCATTCTACTAAATGCTCTGCAAAATATGATGAACTGGGATTACTTTGCGAACAATGTGGTCTTTGCGATTTAGCAGGAATCATCTCACAAGCTGATGAATTAGGTTATCATACCATCGTTAGTGAAGGAACAACATCTGCAAGTTTGTTACTTTCTTCAGGTCAGGTGGAGTGTGTAGTTGGTGTAGGCTGTTTGCATTCATTTGAACGTTCATTTCCTTTGGCTGTAAAAGAAGCTGTTCCATCCATTGCGATTCCACTTTACAACAATGATTGTAAGGATTCCAAGGTTGATAGAATTTGGTTGGATGAAGTTCTTGCAGTGCGTAATGAAAGCAATTGGAAAGGCTGGATTAACTTAGATGCTCTAAAAACGCTTGTGAAAGAATGGTTTGCGACCGATAAATTAACAAGTCTATTCGAAGAAAATGACCCAACGGTTAATATTGCGATAAATTGGATGGAAAAGGATGGTAAACGCTGGCGACCTTTGATTATGGTGGCTGTTTACGATGCTTTAACCGGAAAACCTGGAGAATATGATGAAGCGATACAGAAATTGGCAGTTTCTATTGAGTGTTTTCACAAGGCATCATTGGTTCATGATGATATTGCAGACGAAGATGATGTGCGCTACGGAAAGCCAACGCTTCACAAGGAATATGATGTTCCAGTTGCGCTAAATGTTGGAGATCTTTTGGTGGGGTATGGTTATCAAATGATAGCAGAATCAGGTGCAAAACACATTCGGAAACTACTTAAAGTTGCTTCCCACGGACATAGGGATTTGTCATTAGGGCAAGGAGAAGAGTTATTGTGGAGAAATAATGAAAAACTGCTCACACAGGAAGAAATTCTGCGCATTTTCAGTAACAAAACATCTCCGGCTTTTGAGGTGGCTTTGCAATTCGGAGCAATTTTAGCTGATGCCAATGAAGAAGTTCAGCGAATAATTTCAGATTACAGTAAAGCATTAGGAATTGCTTACCAAATTAAGGATGATTTAGATGATTTCAGACAGGATAGTATTGCCAGCGGCTTTAATACAGTTCAACCATCTTTGATATCTACGCTTTTGAATAAAAAGCATCCAATAAAGATGCAGGAATGGTTCGATCGTAACCAAAAAGGAGATACAGGTATTGCAACAGAATTTTTACAATGGGATGAAACAAAAGAGGCGATGAAAGAAGCCGAAGAGATGTTGGTTGAATACAAACGAAATACGCTGAAAGCACTAAAACCATTAAAGCATCCGACATTAAAAATATTATTGACTCGCTTATTGAATCGAATTGTATCAGAAAGTTAAAAATCAGGAGTCGAATTTTTGGAATTTAGTCCGGAAACTGGGCCTCGTAGAGGGAAAAGAAGTTATGAACAAAAAGTTGTTTGAATCGAGATAATTTACGTGTCTTATCGATTTCGTTTCACTCAATTGAGCAAAGCGATTTTTTTTTGTTTAGATTTTTAACTTTTAACGGGTAGTTGAGAACGATATTGAAGATTTTTTGTCTACTTTTTCATCTTTGAAAAAGTAGTAGCCAGTCCGGCTTAAGGACAATAGAGATTTAAAGAACAAAATATAGCCTCAATATTATATATGATTAAGAAAAAGGATACAAAGATAAATTGCAATCAATACATTCTAGAAGCACTTCTAAAATCACAGGAAGTTTTGAGTGTAGAAGCACAAAACCATATCAAAACCTTCGTAAGTACTCAGAAATGTGATGATGGTGGGTTTCTGGATCGTTCTGGTAAGGCAGATGTATATTATTCTGTATTTGGCTATACGCTAGCCTTGATTTTAGATTATGAACTGGATGTTCTTGAAGAACGGAAATATTTGAAAAGTTTGAAGGGTGAAGAGGAACTGGATTTTGTTCATTCGGTTTGTATCGTTCGTTGTTATTTTCTGCTGCAATTAATAGAATTGAGACAAAGATCAGGCTTTCCTTCATCTAAATTTCTATCCATAAGTTTTGCTAAGGATTTAATTCTTGGAAAAGTAGTGAAATCACTGAAAAGTAATTGCTCCAAATTATTATGGGATATCGAAGAGTATGTTAGTGAAGATGGAGGATACAATCACAACAAAAAAGGTGCAGCAAGATCTACGATCTATGCAAATTACCTGATGTGGACACTTTATCAGGATTTACTAACCGAGCAAGAGGTTTTGGATGAGATTACTGATGCAAATAAAACATTGCAAGCAGCAAACGGATCATTTGCAAATGAAGAAAACAGTGCAGATGGTGTGACTTCTTCAACGGCGGCAGGATTAATCATGAGTTCAATTAGTGAGTCTGGAGAAATAGATAAAACAAAGGAGTGGTTGAATCAAATGTTATCTAAAAGAGGTGGGTTTATGGCGGCTCAAGAGGTTCCAATTGCCGATCTATTATCCACAACAACTGCATTACTTGCTTTGAAGGTATCCGAAGAAAATATGCAAGAGTATGCTGAAAATTCCGTAAATTTCATCAACCTTCACTGGGATGAATCAGGAGGATTTTTTGGTAGTATTGCCGACATGACTTGTGATGTAGAATATACCTATTACGCGCTTGTGGGTTTAGGAGTATTGTCTTAATGGTAAATCTAATTTGATGAGTTTTCCCTTTTAGGGTACCGTAGCGAAGCGGAGCTCGTGAACACATTTGAAAAAATTAGGTAAAAATGAACAAAATGCCGATAGGCAAAAGGGTGTATGGAGGTAAATAAAAAACACCCCTCTGTCCTGTGGACATCTCCCCTGAAAAAGGGAGAAACCCAAAAAATAATGTTTATTTGAAATTATATTGGTTTAGATGACTGCAAGCTACAACGACATAAAATCTCTCAAACAAAAATTGGATGAACACATCATCTCTCTTCGAAATGAGGAAGGATATTGGGATGGGAAACTGTCTAGTAGCGCTTTATCAACAGCAATTGCAGTGTTTGCATTATGGGAATACGATTCTAAAAAATACAAAATCCACATTGAGCAAGGATTTAATTGGTTGGTGAAAAATGTCAATATTGATGGAGGATGGGGCGATACCATTCGAAGCAAGAGTAATTTGAGTACAACTCTATTAACTTGGGCATGTCTGTCGATAGTTAAGGATGATCCAAGATTTGAAGAGTGCCTTCATCATGCCGAAAATTGGTTAACGGATCAATTAAAAAAATTGGATCCAAAATCCATTAGTACTGCCATATTAAACTATTATCAGGATGATCAAACTTTTTCTGTTCCTATTTTGGCCATGTGTGCTTTGTCAGGACGATTAGGAGAAGAAGGTTGGAAACTCGTTCCACAGCTACCATATCAGCTGGCTGTTTTTCCTGATAAGTTTTTTAAACTATTGAATCTATCTGTTGTTAGTTATGCCATACCTGCATTAATTGCAATTGGTTTGGTGAGATCTGTCAATACCAAGGCAAGTAAGCCTGTTGCTACATTCAATAAATCAATTAAATCTAAAGTTTTAAAAGTTCTTGCCGAAAAGCAACCCAATAATGGAGGCTTTTTAGAGGCCACACCGCTAACTGGATTTGTTCTCATGAGTTTGGTTGGTTCTGGGGAGAAAGAGCTTGAGGTTTGCTCTAAAGCTGCTGATTTCTTAGACAAATCCATAAGAGAAGATGGATCTTGGCCAATAGATACGCATTTGGCTACTTGGGTGACTTCCTTAAGTCTAAATTCCTTAAGTAATGAGAATTTGGAAGCTTTACCAGAGAAAAGTAAGACGATAAATGCTTTGTTAGATCAGCAATTAAAAGAGACTCATCCTTTTACCAAGGCAGAGCCTGGAGGTTGGGCATGGACACATTTGCAAGGGGGCGTGCCTGATACCGATGATACTTCTGGCGCTTTGATTGCCTTACATCGCTTAAAAGAACATCAGGAAATTCCTTTTCAAGCAATTGAGGATGGAATTAATTGGCTAATGAAACTTCAAAATGGGGATGGTGGAATGCCAACCTTCTGTAAAGGCTGGGGAAAATTACCATTCGATTGTTCTTGTCCAGATATTACGGCTCATACAATGAAAGCATTCAGTCTTTGGAGGAATGAATTAAGCCCCGATTTGAAATCGAAAGTACATACCAGTCTAAGAAAAGCCTGGAAATATTTAAAAAATACTCAGCAAAAAGACGGATCGTGGTTACCCTTATGGTTTGGGAACGAAGATGATCTTCAGCACCAGAATCCTGTCTATGGAACTTCTATTGTTTTGTATTCTTTATCTTGCATTGAATCAATATGTATACATGTATTAGATGAAATGAAAGAAAAAGCTGTTAAGTTTCTACTATCCAGTCAGAATTTAGATGGTGGATGGGGTGGAAATGCTTCTGTGATATCTACAATCGAGGAAACATCATTGGCAATTCGTGCCTTAAGTGCTTCTGGGAAATTGGAAGAAGCTAAGAAAGGGATCGAATGGTTACAGAAGAACTTACCGAAAGATTTATCTGAAATTAAAGCCACACCAATTGGTTTGTATTTTGCTTCCCTTTGGTATTTCGAAGACATGTATCCATTGGTATTTGCTAGTTCTGCACTAAATGAAGTGATGAATGTAATTATGAATTACGAGTTGGAAATTACGAGTGCTAATTAGCTTATCAATACCTACAAACTATAAATTTGCATAAAAAAGACAGGTTTAATGATACCAAGAAATATAAGTAATAATATTCATTTCCTCTGTTATAT
>JADGFH010000870.1 GCA_016743925.1 Labilibaculum sp. | reverse complement strand
TAAGTAACCTTGCACTTGGGCAAATGCAACTTCAATTAACAGCTCAGATGCCAGATTGCAAAAATGAAAATTTTTTACTCCTTAAAGGAGATGAAGGTGGTGTTTTTGTTATTGATGAAGCTATGGTATCTGATAATGGAATGCTTTCTTTTTCTTGGGAGGGAGAATATGGGTTTTATCGTTTACAGGGAGATCTTGGGAAAATTGATTTTAATGTGAATACTAAAACTTTTGAATTTTCACTGGATGGAAAACCTGATGATGGGGAATTGCGTTTTCCAGATCAGGATGAAAACAATCAGTTTCATTACTACTTGTCGGAATTTCAGATTTTAAATGAGTCGATTAATTCAATAAGGGAAAATATTTCGAAACTGAACGAGAAAGATTCTTCATACAAAGCGTTAAATACGCAATTCAAAAGGCTTAAAAAAGATAAGAAAATTCTGTTACGGGATCTTTGGGGAGGGCATATTGATTCTTGGCCCGCAAGAATGGCTTTGGCACAACAAGAATTGATTCCTGATACGAAATTAAAGGGAAGGCATTACGATGAGTATTACCTAAAGCACTTCTTCGATTATTTTGCATTTACCGATACCGTTTTGCAAGCAACACCAATCTATTATGAGAAAATTGGGCAATACCTAAAAGCTAGTAAATTGGAAGCTCTGTTAAAAGCTGAAAATTATAAAAAGATTAAGGAGGCAATAAGCACTTTGTTTTGGATGACTGAATTGGAGCCCAATTCGCAAAAATATTTGGCCAATTATCTAATGAATCGTTATCCTGAAGAGCAATACCCAAAATTGTATCACATGGCGGTTGATGCTTATAAGGTGTTAAATGCTTGTGAGTATGTGCTGTCGAGCAAAACAATTCAGAACCGTATTTCAAAATCACAAAATTTAGCCAAAGATTGGTCTGTTCCTAATCTAGATTTGTATAACTCGATGGATGGTAAAGTCCTGTCTATTTCTGATGTGAATAGCGAATTGACATTAATGGTAATCTGGTCGGGAAGTTGCGAACACAGCAGAGTGTTGTTGGATCGCATTAAAGATTTATACCCTGAATATAACGAGCTAGGATTAGAAGTGTTGGCCATTTCATTGGATAACAACTTGAACTATTGGCAACAAATTGTTATACAGGATCAATATCCTTGGATAAACGCTTGCGATACCGAAGGCTTAAACGGATCTACGGCAACACAATTGAGTATTTACGTAACGCCAACCATGTTTTTATTCGATCCATCCTTAAAAACCGTAGCCATACCTCAAACCTTTTTTCAGTTAGAACAAGAGCTGATGGAGTATTTTAAGTAGCACTGCTACTTCTTTGAATCCCACTTTAATGGATTTTCACGGATATAATTCTCGATTCTATCATATTCTTCTTGGTTGCGAATTATCCGATCATGAAAACGGGGTAACCAGTCGAAAATATACAATTCATTTAGCCGACACCATTTTGTAAGTGCCGATTTATAGGATCTTACAATTACAGATAAGCTACCTTGTTTTGGTGATATAGCAGACATGTATTGGTTTTTATCGGTTTGCAGATTGGGATGTAGTATTGCTTCGTTATCACTATTGCGATGACCTATAATTCCAATAATCCCGTGAATGTGGTCTGGCATGATTACGTATTCACCAAGAACCACATGATTGTTATATAGAGGAATGTTATTCCAAAATTTATCCGCCTGTTTTCCAATTTCTGATAACTGCATCTTTCCATTTAAAATTTCTCCGAAAAAACATTCTCGATCTTTAGTGCAAATTGTCACCATATACAATCCTTTGCTGGTATAATCGTAATTTCTTTTTCGGATGTTTTTTCGGTTTGAATGCATCTATATTGTTTGTTATTGTGGATTGTATGGTAGTGATGTTGGTAATGTTTTTTTTACCGTAGGGACGTTGCACTGCAATGTCATTACGGTGATTTATATTCATTTTATAAAGCCAACATCCTTGGCAATATCCCTTGTTAATTTTGATAATGGGCGTTTGCCTAGGTCTTCTTCGTTGATATAGTTGCCCATTATAATCCGTAAAGCCTCTTCTTCGTTCTCAATCAGGTTGGGGAATTGTTCCATTAAGCTTTGAATGTAATCGGGCGAATAAATTTCTCCTTTTAAAAGCATTTCTTTAACGATATCGTCGTGATGGGAATACAGTTCCTTTAAGCCGAAAACATCGATATTGCTTTGCATAGCATCGTTCACAGCCAGATTACACTTCAGTTCAATAGCAATATTTCCTTTGGGATAACTAAAAGCAGCATCTTCGGGTTTCCAAGCAAACGTAAGTACTTCATCTGCACTGCCAATTTCGTAGGGAGAGATTCCTATTTCGTCCGTGGTTTTAATATGGTTGCAAGCAGAGCAGGATGGTATAAGGTTGTAGAAGCAGAGTGCTAAATAGGGATAGCTATCCTTTGGGAAGAAATGGTCTAACTGACAAGTACGCTTGATTTTTTTATTTAGGCACTTGATTGACTGAATATATGTCCTATTGCAATATGGGCAAACCGTAATGC
>JADGFH010000104.1 GCA_016743925.1 Labilibaculum sp. | reverse complement strand
TATTTGTATGATATAAACCTAAAGAAATAAATATGTTTAAAGGAGTTGTTTTTGATCTGGATGGCACACTAGCTAATTCAATAGAAGATATTGCTAATTCGATGAATACTGTATTACAAGAAAGAGGATTGGATACATATGATTATAGTACTTATAAAACATTTGTTGGCAAAGGAGTAAAAAACTTGGTTGAAAATGCACTTCCTGAAGCTAAGCGAGACGTAGCCACTGTAGAAGAATGTTTTCAGAGAATGATGAAAGTTTACGATGACAATTGCGTTGCAAAAACATCTCTATATCCTGGTATTCCAGAGCTACTTAATGCTTTACAAGATAAAAATCTTAAAATTGCCATTTTTTCAAATAAAGCGAACGATCTAACTCAAAAGGTTGTTAAAGTATTACTTGCCAATTGGAAACTTGAAATGGTAATTGGTGCCGGAGGTGATATTCCTCGTAAACCTGATCCAAAAGGAGCACTACTTATTAGTGAAAAAATGGGTATCACACCAGAAGAATTAATGTATGTTGGAGATTCTGGAGTTGATATGGAAACAGCAAAGAATTCTGGTATGCATGCCGTTGGTGTACTATGGGGATTTCGAGACATGGAAGAACTTTTAGAGAATGGTGCTCAAACCATTATTCATCATCCTATGGATTTAATGCAATCTATTGATTAAAAAAACAATGCTAATGCGTGTGTCCTTTCTCCTGAATCACTATACTCTCGTCATCGCACGAACCATTTAATTCAGGCTGAAGGGTTACATGATTTATCTCAAAATCATCCTGTAAAATATGCTCCAATTTGTGCAAAACCAAATTGACTTCACTTAGTTTTAAATCTTGCTCAAAACTAATATGTGCTTCAAAATTAGTTTGCTTATCGTCTAATTGCCAAACATGAACATGGTGCATATTTTCTATCCCATCCAACTCTTTAATTTTTTCGTGAATGTCATCCAAATTAATATGTAAAGGTGCAAACTGCATTAATATACGCACACTTTCCTTCACTAATCCCCAGCTTGAGTAGACCAAATAAAGAGCTATCGCAATAGAAATAACACTATCAACCCAAGGTATCTCCCACAAATACATTGCTAAACCTCCCAAAACAACTGCTACTGACGAAATCATATCAGAAAGTAGATGAAGATAAGCTGCACGCATATTCATATTATTCTTTGCACCTTTTTTTACCAACAACATACTTAACCAATTCAAAAGAATTGATAATCCTCCTAATGCCATTACAATTCCAGCACCAATCTCTTGTGGTTCTGTAATTCTTACAATAGCTTCTTTGAACAGGAAAAAGGCAATAACAATTAAGGAAATAGCATTGATAAGAGCAGCCAAAATCTCCGCTCGTTTATAGCCAAAAGTTTGTTTTGCAGTTTGTTTTCGTCCAGACAACTTACTAGCATACCAACTAATAATTAATGCCAGAACATCACTAAAATTATGCATTGCATCTGACAATAAGGCTAAACTTCCTGAAATGAATCCTCCTATTACCTGAGCAATAGTAATTCCAACATTCAATAATATTGCAATACCTAAATTCTTTCCTTTTAAATCTCCATGATCGTGATGACCATATCCTTGGCTATGATTCCCCATTTGGTAAAATTAAATATTCATTATAAAGATAAGAATGTATTCTATTCCTTAATCAAACCAAATATAAATAAGACATTTTTATTTATCTACGTGTAAACAATAACTCAATCGTTTTCATTTAAAAAGCCAAAGTACACAGGCCTTTTCGAAAATAGCTAAAGAGAAACAAAAAAAGGAGTAAAATAGAATATTGCAAAACCTCATACATACACATTTGTAGATTCATTAATATTAATATCTTTACCCTTGTTAAATAATCTCCGAGTTGTCAATTACTTCGTCAATATAACAATTGGAAAGTATTGGAAACCGATAGGTAAATTTGGAAACGGATTTGTCTCCCGCTGGGCTAAGACCCAAAATTGGAAAGGAGTATTGTGATTTAGGTCTGAAGAATAGAATGTTTCGTTTATCTTGCCATGGTAAACTATACACTATTCTTTCTTAAAACATAAACCTCCAATTCAAGACTTGAGTTGGAGGTTTTTATTATTTAAGATGGATAATATCAGAAAAAACATATTACTAATTGCAGGAACTGGCAGGAATGTTGGTAAAACCCTGTTTGCATGCCAATTAATCAACAATTTGGAATGCAAAGGCCATCTTATTTGTATTAAAATATCGCCTCATTTTCATAAAATAAGTGATAAATTAGAGCTTGTTAGAAAAACTGCTGACTTTGTAATTACAAAAGAATATAGCAAAGAAGGAAATAAGGATAGTAATCGACTATTCAAAGCTGGGAGTAAAGAGGTTTATTACGTTCAAGGAAAAGATGATACTCTTCCGGATATTCTTTCTTATTTTGATGAGATTATTCCTTCTGAAAATCCGATTATTTGTGAATCGGGAGGATTGAGAGATCTGATAACACCAGGTTTATTTTTAATGATTGATAAAAAAGACAATAACCATATAAAACCCAGAGCTATAAAGTACAAACAATTGGCTGACAAAAAGATTGAATTTGATGGTGATAAATTTGATTTCGACAGTAAAAAAATTGCTTTTATAGAAAATAGCTGGATAATAAAAAACTAACAATATGATTACGTTTCACGAGGCATTGAAAACAGTTAAACATGCCACAATTAAATTAGACAGAGAGATTATTGACCTTTCGGATTGTTTAAATCGAGTATTGGCCGAAGATGTACTTTCTGATATGTCGCTACCTCCGTTTAATAAATCAGCAATGGATGGTTATGCCTGTAAACAATCTGATTTAAGTGAAAACCTTGAAGTTCTCGAAGTTATTGCTGCTGGCTCGGCTCCAACTTTGAATATTGGAGATAAACAATGTTCTAAAATCATGACTGGAGCAATGGTTCCGGAAGGTGCCGATACTGTTATAATGATTGAGCACACAGAAGAAATTGATAAACAGCACATTCGATTTACGAAAGAAAAAACAAAATCGAACATCTGCCTTAAAGGAGAAGATATTTTAGAAAACGATGTGGTTTCAAAAAAAGGAACACGTCTAAAAGCGCAACATATTTCTGTTTTAGCATCTGTTGGATGTTCAAGCCCTGTTGTTTACCGCCAACCAAAAGTTGCAACTATTGCAACTGGCAGTGAACTGGTAGAGCCACAAGACAAACCAAATAAATCTCAAATAAGAAATGTAAACTCGTGGCAATTAAATGCACAATTGCAAAAAATGGGAATCAAAGGTTATAACCATGGAATTGTTGCTGACTCAAAAGAAGCAACTAAAGAAGCTATGGTTAAGTGTCTGGAGGAAAATGATGTTTTAATTATTTCCGGAGGCGTTTCCGTGGGTGATTTTGACTACATCCCGCAAATTCTTAAAGAATTAGGATTCAACATTTGGTTCCATACACTAGCTGTTAAACCAGGAAAACATACTGTTTTTGCAACTAGCAAAGGAAAATATGTATTGGGATTACCTGGAAATCCGGTATCCTCATTTGTTCAATTTGAGTTATTAGGAAAACCAATGCTTTATCGTTTAATGGGTCACGATTATAATGCCCCAATGGTGCGCATGCCTATTGCATCTGAGTACAAAAGAAAAAGAACCGAACGATTGGAGTTTATTCCTGTACGATTTAATGCCAATAATAAGGTTGTGCCTATTAATTATCATGGTTCAGCACATATAAACGCTTTTACAGTGGCAAATGGAATTATGGCAGTTCCGCGTGAAGTTGATGAATTTATGGAAGGAGAATTTGTACATGTTAGACAATTATAATAGAAATATAAATTACTTACGAATATCTGTTACGGATCGATGCAACCTTCGATGCACTTATTGCATGCCCGAAGATGGCGTTGATTTAATGGCTCATGATGATGTTTTGAGCTTTGAACAAATAGCTGAATTTGTAAATGAAGCTGTTGCTACAGGAATTACTAAAGTGAGACTAACAGGCGGAGAACCGTTGGTCCGTAAAGGAATTGTTGATTTGGTAAAATTAATAGCCGGTAATGCAGGCATTGAAGAAATCGCGATGACAACCAATGGTATTTTACTCGATAAATATGCCAAACAATTAGCCGACGTTGGCTTGTGTAGAGTAAATATCAGTTTGGATACAATGAATCCTAAAAAGTATAAGGAACTAACACGCTTGGGGAATATTGAAGATGTTTTTAGAGGAATAAAGGCAGCACAAGAAGCTGGTTTGCATCCTGTAAAAATAAACTGTGTTCGTATGCCCGAAGCTGACTTAGACGATTTGGAGCAATTGCGTAAATTCTGTAAGCAAAATGACCTGGAACTCCGATTTATTAAGCAAATGGATTTAGCTAGTGGTGAATTTTCAATTGTTGAAGGTGGAAAAGGCGGCAACTGTGTTGAATGTAATCGAATTCGTTTAACGGCTAATGGAAAAGTTAAACCATGCCTTTTTAACGCTAGTGAATTTGATATAAACGAATTGGGCATTAAAAAAGCAATTGACAAATCAATTAATCACAAACCAAAAGCTGGAACCAAGAATAAAGATGGTAGCTTTTACGGTATTGGAGGATGAGAACAGTTATCAGTAAACAGTTATCAGTAAATGGGAGAATTTAGTCATATAGATAAGGATGGAAAAGCCAACATGGTTGATGTAGGTGATAAAACGCCACAAATAAGAGAAGCAAAAGCAACTGGTATTATTCAACTAGAACCAAGAACCATCGAATTAATTAAAGAAAATGCGCTTAAAAAAGGTGATGTATTAACCATTGCCGAAATAGCTGGGATTCAGGCTGCAAAAAAAACAAGCGACTTAATTCCTCTTTGCCATACACTTCAAATTACAAAAGCTGAAGTGAAATGTACAATAGTAGAAAATGGAGTTCAAGCCAACACCAGAGTTAAATGTATCGGTCAAACTGGAGTTGAAATGGAAGCATTAACTGCTGCCAGCGTTGCACTATTAACCGTTTACGATATGTGTAAAGCTGTAGATAAATCTATGACAATAGGAGGAGTTACTCTATTGGAGAAAACCAAGATCGATATAAAATAAGAAAGCCGATAATTATGAGCAATAAAAAAGTAGCAGTACTATCTGTAAATATATCTGAGAAAAAAGGAACGGTTAAAAAACCAGTAGATTCAATCGAGTTAAACGCTAAAGGTGTAGCGAACGATGCTCACGCGGGCAACTGGCATCGACAGGTAAGTTTATTAGCAAAGGAAAGTGTTGATAAATTTTCTATACAAGCCAAGCGAAAGATTGACTTTGGCGAGTTTGCAGAAAACATTACTACAGAAGGTATACTGCTTCATCATACAGCGCCATTGGATCGTTTCCTTTT
Organism: Labilibaculum sp.; assembly: GCA_016743925.1. GTDB lineage: Bacteria > Bacteroidota > Bacteroidia > Bacteroidales > Marinifilaceae > Labilibaculum. The sequence goes on along the minus strand of JADGFH010000104.1, from coordinate 6,577 downwards.
TGGTGATTTAGAGTTAGAAGTAACTCAGATTGGTAAAAAATGCCATGGTGATAATTGCAGTATTTTCCGTGAAATTGGTAATTGTGTAATGCCAAAAGAAGGGATATTCTGTAGGGTTATAAAAGATGGAAATTTAAAGGCTGGAGATGTACTCATCTATCATCCGCGAATTATAAAGGCAATGATTATAACGCTTAGCGATAGAGCAAGCCGTGGAGAGTATGCAGATAAGAGTGGCCCTTTATTGGAAAAATTAGCTGAGGATTTTTTCAAATCCAAGAATCGCCATTACCATATTGATAAAATGATTATTCCAGACCAAGAGGAAGATTTGAGTAAACTGCTTAAAAAAGCTCAGAAAGATAATTACGACGCAGTTTTCACTACTGGAGGTACAGGTATTGGTCCTAGAGATATTACACCAGATGTTGTAAAAAAGCACCTAACCAAAGAAATTCCAGGAATCATGGAATTAATTCGTGTGAAATACGGAATGGAGAAGCCAAATGCTTTAGTGAGTAGAGGTATTGCAGGTGTTATGAATAAAACTTTAGTTTATACGATGCCTGGTAGTCCAAAAGCGGTAAATGAGTACTGTTCTGAAATTTTTAAAACCGTAGAACACTCCCTATACATGCTAAATGAACTGGATTTACATGGATAATAAAAATTAATTGAGCTGAAGTTCAGAGGCTTCCAAATTATTTACCCCTTATTGCAAAAATATGTTTGGTCAGTAGTGTTTTTTGCCATATATTTGCACCCGTTATCACAAGAGATAGCAGAGTAATTAAAGCTCAAAAATATACTGGAGAGATGGCAGAGTGGTCGAATGCGGTAGTCTTGAAAACTATTGTGCGGCAACGTACCGGGGGTTCGAATCCCTCTCTCTCCGCGTTAAAGCATCAAAGTTTTTCAACTTTGATGCTTTTTTTATGGACTAAAAACTCATGAGGTGAGAACCATTTGATGTTCGTAACAAACAAAGTGAAGCTTAATCCCTCTCTCCGCCCTGCAGAAATGCAATAGAAAGAAAAACCTTGTAAACTGAATATTTACAAGGCTTGCTGATGTTTATTTCTTGCACTAAACTCTCAAACTGCTCATCAACGACCATGATAATTTAGCTTTTGTTATGTTGCGTTTACTTTCTTTGTTTCTTTAGCCAATAACAAGTATTTAACCCAACACCTATACTTAATTCTGTATAAGAATCTAATTTGTAGAATTTAATGAATGCGGCTATTTTTCTATAGTCAAAACGTATCTTACTTTGATATTCTAGCATATTTTTATAGACTGATACTTTTCCATAAACATTGGAATAAAATGGCTTCCCTAAATCCGCAACTATACCAATTACTGGTCCAGATGAAACTTTCCTATTATTAACACCTATATTCTGAAATGTCAGTTCGCTATAACCAGCAATTAATCCAACATTGTACACATTCCTGAAATTTAATGCACTAAAAATTAGATTAGTTTCAAACGAATATGTCGTTGAATTAAAGTCTTTATCAAGTGAAACTTGTCTGTAATACCATTTTAAGTCCATTTGATAGTCGCATTCAAATATAACATGGTCAAATTCAACTTCGGAATTTAGAAATTCATTTTCTTTTAAATTTGTCTGGTAACTTATCGCTGTCTTCAATGTTGTAGATCTGAAAAATGCTGGAAAAGAAAATTCAAACTGTCCACCAATTGGAGTATTCACTATACCAATATTAGCTAAAAAACCTATTTATTGATGGTCAAAAGAATCTATCAAGCAGTCCGCTTTCATTATAACTTTTATGTCATTCTGACCTTTCAGTTTGAATTCTTTTTCAACCATTCCAACAAAGCCAAATACTAAAATTGAATTTGGATTTGAAACTGTCAATGAAAACTCTCCATTAATGTCTGTCACAGTCTCATTTACTGTGCCTTTTTCAATAACCAGTACGCCTGGAATTTCTAAATTATCTTCATTGGCAATTACAATCCCTGCAATATTGAACTGACAAATACCAATTAAAGAATTTGTCAAAAGAATCAGAATTAATGTCAACTTTTTATTCATTCGCAAAGTAGTTTGAGTAAATGCAGCATAACGGTTCGTATAAGAATAGTAGCCGATTGCGGGCTTCATCTCTGTTAAGTTACAAGAAAGTTAAAAAGAGCCACAACCCTTGAGTTTACTAAAGACTCGGCTATTATTTTCATACATTATTGGCGTGTCGTTATTTTATTCTTATCGCCTTTATTTTATCTGTATCTGGGTCAAATTTAGCACTATCCACCAAATGACCTAAATTTATTGTTGTGGCAGTTTATTTTTTAGTCTTTTCAATAATTACTTTATCTGTAATGAAGAAGTATGATTTTACCAAATCCTCAAATGCTGTCAATGAATTATCAGATCCTTCTTTTGTTCTGGAAGACATTATTATCATAACTCCTATTTTTCCAGTATCTATATATGCCATTGCTTCATAATTTCCATATGATTTACCTGACAAATATTTAATTTTAGCTATTACACCTTCTTTAATCTGAATATCCTTGCCATCAGTTATTTTTATGTCTGAATAATTGCTTTTAAACTGATTCAAATCATATTTAATTAATTGATCTAAATTTTTATGAGCCTTATCCTCCAATGATGCTGTATTACTATACATTACGGTTATAGCATTCTTCCACGACTCTCCATTTCTGTAGAAAACAGCATGAAGTCCTTGTTTAATGCCAGATTTAGTATCTAAAATCCAACCATCAGGAGCAGTTAAGCTAAAAGTATGATCATTACCGTAAATAATCGCTGTCTTTGTATCCTCTTGTCCAAATATTGCTAAATTGAATGAGGCTAAAATCAAAATAATTAATAATCTTTTCATATATCTATTTTTATCGATGTACAATATTAATTAGAAATTGTGTTTATAGTTAAAGTGTATTTATTGGCCGGTAATGCACACCTACTATGATGATTATATTAAGCCTCATTTATAAAAAGCACTAAAATTCTCACTAAAGTATCAAATCTAAACTAAGATTCATACTGTCAAATCTGTCATCTTACTTTATACACATAAAATTCTTTTTTAAAAGCTTATTAGCTAGTTACGAGATTAAGAAAATCATTCTGTTTCGAGATAAGGATCAGTAATCTATGGTCGAAGCAAGACAAGTTTTTTCACTTAACCATAACTCCCCACTAAAACTCTCGAAGATCAATAAAACAGGTGTTTTTTATTAAAAACACCTAAAATAAGGGAGGCCGTTAACATTTGTTCATGACTCCACCTAAGGCTTGGGCGAGCAATAAACATTTGTTCGTGGCTCCACCTAAGGCTTGGGCAAGCGATAAACATTTGTTCATGGCTCCACCTAAGGCTCGGGCAGGCAATAAACATTTGTTCATGGCTTGCCTGAATAAAAAAGGAGCAATTAACATCCGTTAATGGCTTCCTTAACTGAAAATTGGTAGGTGTAATTTAATACAGAGCGCTGTAAAAATTAAAAAACATTGTAACTAATATTAATATGTTGCAATACTTGAACAATGCCAAAACACTAAGAACACATCATAACAAATAGTAATTACTTCTTACTGTCAGTGATTTAATCTACTATTTGTATTTTTATTATTGGTTTTTTTTGTAAATTCAGTTCGCCAAGACAAACACATTATGTAGCTTGAAATAAAGACATCATTTTTTATTAACGAATATTAATCCAAAAACATTAAGATCATGATTCCAAAATTATCGTATCGAACACGCACAACGGAAGTAAACTCAACATCGGAAAATTTAGGATTGACTTACCAAAAGCAAAGCTTAGAAAGTGATACTTATCTGGCAGGTCTTTTTACCAACTTACTAAGCGGATCTGGTTTATTGAGAACGGCGATAAATCGCAGTAAGGCGGAGTCGAATTTAGATGATATGGATGTGATAAGAGATGAAAAAATACAAGCTTTACACTATCTACTACTGGGTGCTATTCATAATCCTAACGAGGAAATAAGTGCGTCGGCCACCAGACTGTATGATGAATATAAAAAATATGGTTTAAAGGTGACACAGAAAAGTTATTTGATTGAGTCCTCCTTAACAGAATCGATGCTGGAAGATTATACGGCAACCGATTTACAAGCTGATATTGCTGCTGTATTGGGCTGTGCCGAGCTTATCGCTGGTATACAAACGGCTCAAAATGATTTTAAAACTGCTAATATTGCTTGGGAAGAGGCAAAGTCAAAAGAGGGATTAACAGCGTCTGCAACTCAAATTAAGAAGGAAATTCTTGCGCTAATAAACGATAATATCGTAGTTTACTTAAAGGCGATGAACCTAGCCAACAATGCTGTTTATGGTGAATTGGCTCAAACGGTATCGCAAATCATTACCGATACCAATCAAGCTGTTAAACGAAGAGCAAAAAAGGACGAGGAGCTTGTTGCAGAATAAATAATCTTACGCTTGCAGGTTTGCAATTCGAGTCTGACGTTAGTTTAAAATAATCCGATATAAAAGCCCCATAAATCAGTAAATTTATGGGGCTTTCATTTTACTTTAGACTCTCTTTAATTAATTGTTTTTCTTTTAAGAATATGATTAACCTTAGGGCTCGATTTGCTCCTGAGCAAGACGTTTTTTCATCTCCTCTACTTTGTTAGGATATTTTGAGGCTAAATTAGTTTTCTGCTTAGGATCATTTTTAATATTAAACAACTGTTCCTTCAAGGAGAATCCTGTTTCTACATCGACTCCCCAACCTGGTTTTTTCCCACCTTTATAGGCTGGAATAAATACCCAATCGCCTTTACGTAAAGCTACTTTATGACGTAAACCTTCCATTACAAGACTGTTTCGCCCATGGCTGTTCTCTCCCAACATAACATCCAGCATATTCTTACTATCTGATTTGGGAATGGATTGATTTGTAAGAGCAGCTAAAGATGCCATAATATCTACCTGGCTAATTAAAGCTTCAGATTCTTGAGGTACAATTTTACCTTTCCACATGACCATAAAAGGAACGCGGGTTCCTGCTTCGTATAAACTGTATTTACCTCCTCGAAATGGCCCCCACGGAGTATGGCCCCCAATTTTTTCGGCCGCAGCATCCATATAACCATCATCCAGTACGGGACCATTATCGCTCGAAAAGATGATAATCGTATTCTCCATCAAGCCTTTCTTTTTTAAAGTCTTCAACAATTCACCTATACTCCAGTCAGCTTCTGCAATAACATCTCCTCTTGCACCTAAACCTGTGGTTCCGGCAAATCGTGGATGTGGAATTCTTGGAACATGTGGCTGGTGAAGGGCATATAACAAGAAAAACGGATGGTCGGCATTACGATGAATAAATTGTTTGGCTTCCACAAGGAAACGATCTGCCATTTCTTCGTCTACCCACTGAGCTGATTTACCTCCTTTTTGAAATCCAATTCTTGACACGCCATTATTAATACTCATATCGTGTCCTTGACTATACATCACCTTTAAAAGCTCAGGATTATTTTTCCCAGTAGGCTCTCCCTCAAAGTTTTTTCTGTAACTCACCTCAAGAGGGTCCGATTTTTCTAATCCTTCTACCTGTCCATTTTTAACAAATACATTAGGCACCCTATCGTTTGTGGCTGCCATTATATAGGAGTAATCGAAGCCAACTTCGCTCGCGCCAGGACTTACTTTTTGATTCCAATCTGTACGACCATCGCCCATACCCAAATGCCATTTTCCAACAACACCCGTCGTATATCCGGCATTTTGCATCATTTTTGGCAAAGTTGTTTCAGTGGTAGAAATTATTAAAGGTGCATCACCAGGTAACACCTGTGCTCCTTGATTACGCCACGGATAATGCCCGGTAAGTAATGAATATCGACTAGGGGTGCAAGTTGCCGATGTTGCATACCCATTGGTAAATCGTATCCCCTGATTGGCAATCCTATTCATATTTGGGGTTTTCAAAACTGTAGAGCCATAAGCTCCTACATCCCCAAATCCAAGATCATCAGCATAAATTATAATCACGTTGGGTGTTTCCACCTTTTTCTCTATTGCATACAAACTACAAGTGAAAGTGATCGCCACGATCAATAACAAGTATTTTTTCATAAATAATATTTTAGAAATTCAATATTGGGTTTATTGTTCTTTTTTTTGTGCCACCAAACTTATTGATGACACAAAAAATAATGACTCGGAATGATTAAAGATGAAGTAGAAAAATATTTCCAGAAGAAATTTTACCCAGCGTACCTTTTACTTTTTATTGAATTTCATATTTTGATTTTTCATCAACACTTTGAATATCCATAAAATAGATTCGTTCATGATTTCTTTCCTTTGAAATATACCCTAAGTGCTTATAGCTTGTAAGCTGTTTACCATCTTTTAAAATAAAATTCCCGTCACCCAACATAACTACTACAGGTTTGGGAATAATAGCAATATGAAGCCTCACCTTTCTTTTATAGTAGAGGATGGTACTTGCACAAAAAATACTATCTATCACCCAACTCCTTTAAATGAAAAACTTTTAGATCTGCGGGCGTATGAGATTGTTTCAC
>JADGFH010000103.1 GCA_016743925.1 Labilibaculum sp. | reverse complement strand
GTCTAGTACTGATAGAGAGATATGAGCAAAAATCAGAAGTAATGATCCAAGAATCATTAGTGATGCTGCTTTTCCTTTTTTATCTACAAAATTACCAAAAATAGGAGTGAATATAATTGTTCCAAGAGGAATTAAACTCGCTGTTTTAGCACCGTTACCTAACCAAATTGCTAAAATATCTTTCATCACAAACAAATATGCACAGAATGCTATTAATGCTCCAGCTTTAAATAATAATCGAGTTTGTTTATTTTCAAAGTTGTTAGGAACAACAGCAAATAAAATTGCGAATAAGAAGAATACGATGTAAACGCTTGCTGCTCCTATAGCTTTACTTCCCCATAAAATAACTTCTCCTGCTTGAGGGAGATCTTGTGTGAAACCAAATTTGTTAATCAACAAATCGGGAGCATATTGCATAAATGGAAAAATTGCAGCGTAAAAAGTTACACAAAGAAGAGCAATGTATAAAAATGACTTGTTCTTGATTAAGGTAATTAAATCTGAGAACTTAAAATCTTCTTCTGGATCACAAACTTCACCACTTTTCTCATCATTAATAGCGCGTTCTTGTTTGTCAAGCTTGCTATCAAATACAGTATAAATTAGAAACATGATAAGAGCTAGACCAATAAGAGTTGCTGCGAAAGTAACAGCAGGAGAAACAGATCCACCTCCAATATCTAATGAAAGAGCAGTACCCATAGCACTACCTAATCGACCAAATCCCATATTGATAGCCATGGCAAGTGCAAGATCGTATCCTTTAAACCATTTTACAATTGTTCTTGTCGCTACTACACATACAACTTCAAGGCCAGAACCAAAAAGCACGCGACCTACAATAATCATGTTTAACATGGTATCATGATCATTTCCAAAGAATCCAGAAGCAGCTAATGCTGAAATGGCGCCACCTAAAACGGCAATTCCACCAAATACAATACCGGCAACTCGAATTCCCCATTTATCAAGCATGATACCACCAATTATGATCATACCAAACATATTCGCAATTGTGGTTAATCCAAGAATTAGACCAAATTCTTCACTGGAAAATCCCATTTCTGATTCCATCAAACCTTTTAGGCCAGAGAAGAAATCCTGAAACCAGTAGGTACTAAAAGTCAGCCCCGAAAGGAGGATTAACATTGCCCAACGCATTGCCGATGAGTCGCGCAACGTTCTTTTTAATGTTTCTGTCATTTTCGTTATATTTTTAAATTAAACTCAGGTTTAAGAGGTTACTAAATTAAGATAAATGAATAAAAAAACAAATCAGATATCCTTGATAACTGCTATGTAAAAAAGCCACCTTTTTGAGGTGGCTTTTTTGAATGTATTTAATAAGATTATTTTTGAATATTTGGCAATTGAAGTCCGTATCCTTTAATTCTGTCTTCACGTTTCAATAGATAACCAACTATTATTGCTAAAGCTCCTAAGCCTGCAAAAATCAACATTGGGTTTGTGTAATCGTAAAGAGGTACTTCTGCTCCTGCTGCTTTAGCAATTGCAACTTGAGGATTCGACTTATCAAGAACAACACCAATTAAATATGGAATTCCCATTAATCCCCAGTTTTGAATCCAGAAAATTAGAGAAAAAGCTGTTCCCAATTGTTTTTCAGGAATGATTTTTGGTACCGATGGCCACATTGCTGATGGCACAAGTGATAATGCAATTCCTAAAATGATAGTTAAAACAACTGCTACATACCAATAGTTTAAGATTGGTAAGGAGAAAATAGAGTGTACAATTAAAATAAGAATTGCTCCTATAATCATTATAGTTGCTCCTTTACCTTTCTTGTCATAAATTCCACCAAAAATAGGGGTTAAGAATAGTGTTCCTAATGGTAATAAACCAGGAATAGTACCTGCTATATTTTGATCTAAGCCATATTTATTAACCATTAAATCGGCAGCATACTTTATAAATGGGAAAACTGAGGAATAAAATAATACACACAAAACAGCTATTAACCAAAATCCTTTATTTCCAATAATTAATCGTAAATCTGAGAATATACCCGACATTAAGTCACTTAACGTAGAAGGCTTTTTTTCTTCCTTGTTATCAACAGCTTCCGATAGATCTAACTTTTTATCCATAGACATATAGATAAAAAATGCAATAAAACCAATAACCAATAATAACAAACCAAATGCAAGAGGTGCAGAAATACTTGGTCCCATTTTTTCAACCAATTGCCCGCTTTCAACTTGTGTGTGAACATCTGAGAAGTACATTGCTAATGGTACAGGAGCAACCAATGCTAGCATGGTTCCTAATCTGGCAACAGCCATTTGCATACCCATAGCAAAAGCCATTTCGTAACCTTTAAACCATTTTACAATAATTTTAGACACCGTGATTCCAGCAATTTCCACTCCAATAGCAAAAATAGCGAATCCGATAGACGCATAAAATACTTGACTGTGCATACCGAAGGTTGTATCGGTAACCAGGGTTGGATTTGAAACGGCCCAATATTTAATTGCAGCACCCAATACCATAATACCCGACGACATTAATCCTGTAAAACGTACACCCATTCTGTCAAGGATTATTCCTCCGAAAATGAGCATTAATAAGAATACATTAAACCACCCGTAGGCACTTGTGAAAATCCCATAGGTTGTGCTTGACCATCCAAACTCTGCTTCGAGCATCGGTTTTAATGGAGACATTACATCGGTTAAAAAATAACCAGCAAACATGGTAATAGAAATTATCCCCAATGCTGACCATCTTGCTACCTTCGAGTCTCGGAGGCTTTGTCTTATTGTTTCAGTCATATCTTTTATTTTCTGTTAATGTTGAGTATTTGTTTAAGGGTCGCTAAAGTAAGATTAATCCCATTAGAAACAAAAAGCATATATCATGTTTCATTTAAAGATATCAGTATTACATTTCTGGGCATAATAGCAGATATTCCTTATCTTTAGCAAGATTTTATTTAATTTAATCGAATGAACACATTAACAGAAAACTCAGGCTTATATACCGATTATTATGAGCTAACCATGGCTCAGGGATATTTTTTGAGTGGTAAAAAAGATGAACAAACCGTTTTTGATTACTATTATAGAACTAATCCGTATGATGGTGGTTATCTTGTATTTGCTGGTTTGCAAGACTTGCTTCAAATATTAAAAACTTTTAATTATAGTAAAGAAAATATTGATTTTCTGAAGAAAACAGGATTGAAAGATGAATTTCTTGATTACCTAATAGATTTTAAATTTTCTGCTACTATTTATAGTATGCGCGAAGGTGAAATTGTATTTCCGAATGAACCGATCGTTCGAGTTGAAGGAAATATTATTGAAGCTCAATTGGTTGAAACTTTATTATTGAATTACCTTAATTTTCAATCGCTTATTGCTACAAAAGCCTGCCGAATTAGAAATGTAATAGGCGAAAAAGAATTTACTGATTTTGGTTTGAGAAGGGCACAAGGATTGGGCGGCATACACGCAAGTCGCGCTGCAATAATAGGAGGAGCTAATACAACTTCGAATGTTTACAGTGCTTTTAATTACAATATTCCGGTAACGGGAACTCAAGCTCATTCATGGATTCAGAGTTTTGATTATGAATTGGACGCTTTCCGTCAGTATGCCAATATCAATCCAGATCAAACAGTTTTACTTGTTGACACTTACAACACATTGAGATCTGGAGTTCCGAATGCGATAAAAGTTGCTAAAGAGTTAGAAGCAGAAGGACATAAAATGATCGGTATTCGTTTGGACAGTGGTGACTTAGCTTATTTAAGCCAGAAAGCTAGAAAAATGTTGAATGAGGCAGGATTAGAATACGTGAAGATAATTGCATCGAATCAGTTAAATGAATATGTTATTAAGAGTTTGAACGAACAAGGAGCACAATTAGATGGTTATGGTATTGGGACCGAATTGGTGACAGGGAAAGATACTGGAGCATTGGATGGAGTGTATAAATTGGTTCAGAATAATGGGGTTCCTCGTTTGAAAATATCTGAGAATATTGAGAAGATTACCATGCCTGGAAAGAAAAAGGTCGTTCGATATTTTGATGAAGAAGGAATGTTCTTTAGGGATGGAGTTCTTTTGGAAAATGAGGAATCTACTAACCGATTGTTTCATGCTTTTCACACGCACAAAAATACTTACGTAACAAATTATAAATGCGAAGTACTTACAAGTAAGGTAATGGAAAATGGAGAAGTGTTGATTGAAAACCAAACTCCAGCTGAAATTAATGCTTACTTAAGAAAAAGATTTGCTCAATTGCCAGATGGACACAAGCGATTTATTAGTCCGCATATTTATAAGGTTGGTTTTTCTGAAAATTTATTGGATGTAAGAGATCATTTGTTAATGGATATTCGATCAAAAATAAGATAAGTTATAAATTGTTTTTTACTGCTAAGCATTGTCGATGGAAAGTTTAAATTCTAAAATAATTCGTCCAACATTATTAATTGATCAGGCGAAGTGTATTGCAAATATTGAGAGCATGATTGCAAAGGCGAAACGAGCTAATGCACGTTTGCGCCCTCATTTTAAAACGCATCAATCTGCCCAAATAGGTGAGTGGTTTAAAGACAGAAGCGTAGAATCTATTGCTGTTTCATCGATGATAATGGCAGATTATTTTGCAGATCATGGATGGAAGAACATTACGGTAGCGATTCCTGTTAATGTTCGAGAAATTGAATTGATTAATAAGTTAGCATCTAAGATTCAATTGAATTTGGTACTTGAATCTCGAGAAGCAATTGCTTTTTTAGAATCAGAATTGGAACATTCAGTTGGTATTTTTATTAAAGTTGATACGGGATATCAGCGCTCGGGAATTCCAACAGAAGCAATAGGTTCCTTGCGTTTGCTTGTCGATTTGATGAAGGAAACTGAAAAGTTGCATTGCAAAGGATTTTTAGCGCATACAGGACACAATTATAAAGCTGATGATCATGAGCAAATTCATAAAAATCATTCCAAAACACTTCTTGATTTAAATGAACTGAAAGATGTTTTTAGAAAAGACATTTCAGGCTTAGAAGTTTCTTTGGGTGATACGCCTGCGTGCAGCATAAGCGAGGAATTTTATGGAATTGATGAGATTCGACCAGGAAATTTTGTATTCTATGATATCATGCAATATGTTTTGGGTGCTTGCGATGAAAGCCAAATTGCAGTTGCTATGGCTTGTCCTATTATTGCGAAAAATATAGATCGAAACGAATTGGTAATTCATGGTGGAGGTGTTCACTTTTCAAAAGAATATTTAGAAGCGGATGAAGAAGGGACAAAGTTATTTGGTAGCATTGTTCGTATTACTGATAACGGTTGGAGTGAAATTTTAGGTGGCGGATTTTTAGCAAGTCTTTCACAAGAGCATGGTATTATCCGTTGTAGTGACGCTTTATTTGATGAGTTTACGATTGGTGACTTAATTGGAGTATTGCCTGTGCATTCTTGCCTTTCTGCTAATTTGATGAGGAAATTTATGACCACCAATGGGGAATGGATTACTACAATGAACAGTTAGGATTAATCAGTAAAAAAGTGATTAGTAAGTTTTCTGTGCTGATAAAAGATGAAGATGATGAATTACAAGAGGGTGTTGGAACGATTCAGTATAAGCAAAGTAAAGAAGGTAATTGTTGCTGAAATTACTTGTGCAGATAATTCCAATGCCACGATAGCTTTATCTCTAACATTGGGTGTTTTCCTTGCATTTTCGCCTGCTTGGGGTTTTCAAACGGCACTAGCCATCTCATTAGCCTTGCTTTTTAGATTGAATAAAGTTCTTACTTTGATTACAGTCAATATAAGTAGTATTCCTCCATTGATTCCTCTTATTTTTATTGCTGGATATCAAACTGGATCACTGGTTTTATATGGAGAATTCCAGAATTATGTTCCCGATTTGATGAGTTTTAAATCTTTGGGAGAGAACTTTTTTCAATTTGCTTTGGGATCTTTTTTGTTTGCTTTATTAATAGGAAATTTATTTTATTTAGTGATCTTGATTCTTTTAAAGATCTATAGATAACCTCATAAAAAAAGGAACGCACTTTCGTACGTTCCTTATAAATCAGTATCTGATTATATTATTTTACAGGCACATTCTTAAGCGTTTCAACTAAGAAATCCCAGAATTTTACAACTGTATCTGTTTTTACTTTCTCATCTGGAGAGTGAGGGAAGCGAATTGTTGGTCCGAAAGAGATCATATCCCAATGTGGGTAAACAGCTCCTAATAAACCACATTCTAAACCAGCGTGAATAGCTTTGATTTCAGGAATTTTACCATATTTGTTATTGTAAACTTCCTGCATTGTTTTCAAGATAGGAGAATCCATATTAGGCTTCCATCCTGGATATTCGCCTTCTAGTTTAACTTTACCACCAGCCAATACAAAAGTAGAAACAATTGCTTGTCCTAAATCTTCTTTTGCAGAGTTTACTGATGAACGCAATAATGCTTGAATCGTTACTACACCATCATTACTTACCACACGTGCTAGGTTACTTGATGTTTCAACCAATCCTGGCATTGCATCGCTCATGCGAATAACACCGTTTGGACAAGCATAAATAGCATTGATTAAGTTCTTCTGGCTTTTGTTTTTGAATACTGTTTTAGGAGCTTCAGTTGGCTCAGCAAAGAAAGCTAAGTCAGGTTCAACAGCTGATAATTCTGCTTTGTAAATTGCTTCGTATTCCGCAACACCAGCAAGGAATTTCTCAGTATATCTTTCTGGAATAGTTACAACAGCAAATGATTCACGAGGAATTGCATTACGCAATGATCCACCATCAACAGAAGACATTCTTAATTTGAATTTCTTTGTTGCATATTTTAAGAAACGGAACAAAAGTTTGTTTGAGTTTCCACGACCTAAAATGATCTCCATTCCTGAGTGACCACCTTTAAGACCTTTCATATATAGCTTATAAGCTACATAGCCTTTGTCTATCTTATCTTCTTTGTATTTGAATGTTACGTTGGCATCAATACCACCAGCACAACCTACATATAATTCACCTTCATCTTCTGAGTCCATATTTAGAAGGATATCTCCATCTAAAACGTCGTTTTGAAGACCAAAAGCACCAGTCATACCAGTTTCTTCGTCAGCAGTAAATAAAGCTTCAACAGGACCATGCTCAATATCAGTAGCCTGAAGAACAGCCATTGCAGCAGCAACTCCCATTCCGTTATCAGCTCCCAGAGTTGTTCCATTAGCAGTAATCCAATCGCCTTCGATTAAAGTTTCAATAGGATCTTTTTCAAAATCGTGATCAGTATCAGCATTTTTTTGAGGGACCATATCTAGGTGACCTTGTAATACAACACCTTTACGGTCTTCGTATCCTGGAGTAGCTGGCTTTTTAATGATAATATTTCCAACCGCATCCTTAATGGTCTCTAAACCTAAATCTTGTCCAAATTTCATCATGAAATCCTGGATTGCATCTTCGTGCTTCGATGGGCGTGGGATTTGAGTTAATGAATAAAAGTTTTCCCAAATTGCCTTAGGTTCGAGGCTTAAAATTTCTTTGCTCATTATAATATTCCTCCGTTAAATTTTAGTGTTAATTATTCAAGAGCACTAAAGGTAGTATTTTTTAATAAAGCCGAAAAGGGAATTCAAAAAAGAGAAAGTGAATTAAGGATTTTTAAGAATACCAATTTGCTGAAACAGGAAACCCTGAGAAATTAGTTACTAAGTCTATTTTATTTTGGACTTTTTCCAGGTTTAGGAATTTCCTTTGAGATAGCAACAGGTCCAATAGCATAAGTTTTTGGTCCTAAGTAGAGATCAGAGTTCATTATCTCATCCCAGCTTACTTCCTTTCCAGTATAAGCTGATATTCTACCCATAATACCCGTAAGTGTTGATTCTGCTATTTGAAATGCTTCATTGATTGGTTTTCCTGTACGAATTGCTGTTACCAGATCGATGTGTTCTTGATCGTATGGGTTTGTTTTTAATCTACTGATATTTTTACCAGAACCATTTTTTGGATATTTATAAGCCCAATTTACAGAAGCATCTGGATTAAAGATGGTATTTTCACAATTGGTATATCCTTTTGTACCTTGAATACGATCAGAGATATTGTTGCTACAATCATTTACCTGACGACACATACTGTGGTAATGAATATCTTTGTCGTAAACAAAATCAACACTGAAGTGATCGTATTGATCGCCAGTAATTCTTTGTTGGCGAGCACCAAAACCTAGAGCTTTTTCAGGATGTTTGCCTACAAACCAATTTACAGTATCTAAATTGTGAACATTCTGTTCTACGATGTGATCACCTGAAAGCCAGCACCAATTGACCCAATTTCTAATCATGTTTTCCAGTTCAGACCAATTGGCACGAGGATTTCTGTGCCAAAGTTTACCCACATTATAATAACTGTTTGCAGAAATAATTTCCCCAATTGCACCATTATTAACCTGTTTAAAAGTTTCGATATAATCCTGTTGATGACGTTTAATTGTTCCCGTTACAACCGATAAGCCTAACATTTTAGCCTTTTCGGCTGATACCATTACAGAGCGTACGCCAACAGGATCGACTGCAACAGGTTTTTCCATAAAGACATGTTTTTTTGCTTTTACACAAGCTTCGAAGTGTTGTGGTCTGAAGTGAGGAGGAGTTGCAAGAATCACAATGTCTATGTCGCAATTCATTAGTTTTTCAAACGAATTGATTCCTGAGAAGCACTTGTCAGGTGAAACTTCAATTCCTTTCTGGTTTTTTATTTCTTGATGGCATGCATCAATACGATCTTGAAAAACATCAGCCAAGGCAACAATTTCTACATTAGGTCCGGAATTCAAAAAGTTTAAAGCAGCACCTGTTCCACGATAACCGCAACCAACAATGCCAGCTTTTAGCAAAGGACCATCAGGTGCTTTTTCTAGCATTGGAGGAAAGATATAATCTTTTTTCTTGCTTGATTGGCAAGAAGTGAAAATGGAATTTAGACCAATGGTACCAACTATTCCTGCAGCAGCTGCATTGCGTAAAAATTTTCTTCGGCTGTTATCGTAATCTTTGCTATTCATATTTATCTGAGCTTAGGCAGAATGTTATTTTGTACTATTATTCGTATTTGTTGGCGACCATTCACATATAATTCTGAAACCAACATCGTTGCAATCAGAATACCACCAAATACTTTTCGGAATTTGAGGATCGGTTATCATCCAAACATCATGTTGGGTATGATCTTTATGGCTTAGTAGGAGTTCATTAATTGTACTTTTAAAAGAGCCTCCTTTTAAGATATGTTCAGGCTTATTATTGATTTTTATTGTATCCTGACAAAATTCTCGAACATTTCCTAGCATATTTACAATGCCAAATCTGTTTGGTAGAACATCTTCAGGTAGTGCTGTTTTACCCTTGCTGTTTTTTTTCCAAATCACGTATTTGTTTATTTTGTCATTCGACTTTTTAAACAAATCTAAAATTAAATTTCTGTTTTTATAATCAGATCCATTACTGCCAAAAAAGAATTCATCATTTCTATTAGTTCCGCTAGCATATTCCCATTCTTTGGCTGATGGTAAACGATAAATTTTTCCTGTTTTTTGAGACAGCCATTTGCAATAGGTATTTGCAGCGTGCCAGGTCATTGTAATCGCAGGTTTTTTCCCCATTCCCCAAGCTTGTGACGGATCTCCAAATGGTGGAGTTGCTCCAGTTATTGCATCCATTTCTTGAGTATTATTGGTTACTCTTCCTTCTGATTCTGTATCGCCAAGAAATGCTTTATATTCATCCCAACTCACTTCAGTTTTTCCAATAAAAAAAGGTGTGATGTTTTGTTCTTTACTTTCTGGAATTGTAATCATGTCAAATGAAACAGAAGTGTTTGTAATTTGTTCTGTAAAATTTGAAAAATCAGAAATACTTGCTGCTTCGGTGAATACTTTCTTTTTATTATTTGACTGTAAGAAGGAATAATTTGCTTTGTGCTTTTGTTCGCCACCATGCCCAACATTTAAATGACAGTTGATACAGTCTAACTTGTCTTGATTGTGTTTGTAATAGAAATGTGCTTTGTCTCCTTCTTTTGAAAGATGAAGCGGAAAGAGGTTTGCATGGCAATTAATACAGGAATTATTGAATACGTGTTTTTTCGCATGTTCCAGTAGAGATTTTTCATTCCAATTAACTTTATCGTTGTCCATGAACCAATAAGAATAAAAATCTCTGGAACCGGCCTTTATTTTCTCAGGCCAATAATCAATTTGATTTTTGGGCGGTAAGTGGCAATCTACACAATGAACTACCACACCGCTTTTATTGTTGTGATGAGATGCCTGTAGCCATGAATTCTCGGCATGTGAATGAATGTGGCAGGACATGCAATATTTATTCGAGGATGTAGCCTGATCTATACCCTTAGTAACTGCAATAAAAGCAAGGGCAAAAAGAAAAGCCAAAAGAATTAGAAATAGGAATTTATATGGCTGAAAAAAATTACTCATTAAGATGTTTTAATATTTTGTATTTTCTTGTTTGTATTGTTTTGGTGTTTTTTCATATTCTTTTTTAAAGCATTTTGAAAAATACTTTGGATCATTAAACCCAACTCGAAATGCAATCTCAGCAATAGTGAAATTGTAGTTAATGAGAAGAGGGACTGCTTTTTGTAAGCGAAATGATCGAACAAAATCAACAAGCGTTTTACCTGTTAGGGACTGAAATTTTCTGTAGATATTCGAATAGCTCATGTGTAAAGGTTCAGCTAATTCTTCTAGGCGAAACTCTGGATCCTCAAAATTGTTTTCGATCTCTAATAAAATTGCCTCAATAAATTTTTCATCTGGAGATTCTACTTCAATTTCCTTACTGCTTGTTAGAATTTCAGAACGATATTGCTCTATAAATTGTTTTTTAGCTTCGAGAATATTTTTCACTTTAAATAAAAGCTCTTTTACATTAAATGGTTTGTTTATGTATTCAATGGCTCCATATTTAAGGCCTTCAAGCTTAGAACTTGTTGTGTTTTTTGTGGTGAGTAAAATGATTGGAATGTGACGAGTAGATTGATTTTCTTTTAAAGTTTTACAAAGTGAAATTCCATCCATAATTGGCATCATTACATCACTTAAAATTATATCTGCTTTAAAATCAGTTAAACAATCAATAGCCTCTTGGCCATTTTGTACAACACGCACATTGTAGCTGTTCGTAAAACTACCTTCGAGGAACATTAACATTTCGAAGTTGTCCTCCACAACTAAAAGGTTTTTTTTATTTTCATCAGTGGTAGAATTTGTTTCGTCATTGTTGATATTTACTGGATCTAAATCAGTTCTCTCAGGGATCTTATCGAATTGTTCTGAATTTATTTCTTCTTCAGTAAAGTGATCTTTACCTTTTAGTAAGCCAATTGTGAAAGTTGTGCCTTTGTTTAGTATCGAATTGACCTCTATAGTTCCTTTGTGTAGGGTAATTAACTCTTTGGTAAGGGCCAAACCAATTCCAGTACCACCTATCAATTTGCCATTTTCCGATTGATAAAAAAGGTTGAAAATATTTTTTAAATCTGAATTTGGAATACCAATTCCTGTATCAATAACTTTAATGAATATTTTATTTTGGATTTTATCTTCTTGTATGCGAATTTTAATATTTCCTTCTCGTGATGTAAATTTAAAAGAATTGGCAAGCAGATTGTAAAGGATGTGTTCCAACTTTTCTTTATCGTACCAGAGCATGATATTTTCTCCATTAGTACCTTCAATGTTGAAATCAATATTTTTGAAACGAGCTTGCTCCATAAAAGATAATGCAATATTTTCTATGTTATTGATGATATTATTTAGGCTGGCTTTTATCTTTAATTTTCCTAATTCTTTATTTCTGATAGTCATTAATTCTAATGCAATACGAGACAAACGTTTGGCATTATTCTTAATTACCTGCAAGCGTTGACTTAGCAATAGGTTGCCCTCGGCA
>JADGFH010000869.1 GCA_016743925.1 Labilibaculum sp. | reverse complement strand
TTTTCACGAAGAAAGAATCGATTTATCTTTTCTGCATTATTTCATCGATATGCTCTGCTGCATATTTTAATTCTTCATACCATTCTTTACCGTATTTCCTGATAAGAGGTTCTTTAAGAAAAACATAAACCGGAGTTCCATTTTTAAAACCTAATTCACGAGCAGGTTGACAAATATTCCACTTGTTATAGTTCACCGCATCAAATTCAGCATATTTCTCAATTCGAATTGGGTATAAGGAGCATGAAATTGGTTTACGATATTTAATTTTACCATCAAGATAAGCCTTTTCAATACCGCATAAAGCCAATCCATTTTCAAAAACGGTATAAACACATTCTTTATCATTAATGATTGGAGTCACCAAATCATCATCAGAATCAATCACCGAAGTTCCTTGTTTCTCAATTTCCTCTATTCCTTTTTCGGTAAGGTATTCTTTAATATCTGGATAGATCTCTTCAAGAATAGCTTTTTCTTCCTCATCTAAAGGCGCACCCGAATCTCCTTCGATACAACATGCGCCTTTGCATTTGCCAAAATCACAAATAAATTTCTTCTCAATCACATCAAGACTTACTATGGCTTTTCCTATCTGTAACACAATACTAAAATTTTACAATTTTTAATTAACGGATTTAGAGCAAAAAAAAATCCGTACTATCTCGCAAAGATAGTACGGAAACTTATATTTTCGGTTACAATCTTTTATTTTATCAAAGATTTACCGGTCATGTCTTCTGGCTTCTCAATTCCCATAATATCTAACAATGTAGGAGCAACATCAGCAAGAATACCATTCTCAATTCCTTTTGAACTATCCGTTACCCAAATGCATGGAACAGGGTTTAAGGAGTGAGCTGTATTAGGAGAACCATCTGCATTTACAGCGAAATCAGCATTTCCATGATCAGCAATAATGATTACATCGTATCCATTTGCTTTAGCAGCTTCAACCACTTGCTTAGCACATGTATCTACTGCCTGAACAGCTTTAGAAATTGCTTCGTAAACTCCTGTGTGCCCTACCATATCGCCATTAGCGAAATTCAAACAAACAAAATCCGCAGATTTAGCATTCAACTCAACAGTAATTTTATCCGCAACTTCCGGCGCAGACATTTCTGGTTGTAAATCGTAAGTAGCAACTTTTGGTGAAGCAGCCAATAATCTTGTTTCTCCTTCGAATTCAGCTTCCTGACCTCCTGAGAAGAAAAATGTTACGTGAGCATATTTTTCAGTTTCAGCAATACGAATTTGCTTTCTTCCAGCTTTTGAAACAACCTCACCCATTGTGTTTTTAACGTTATCTTTATCATAAATTACATTAACACCTTTAAAGTTCGCATTGTAACAAGTCATAGTGTACCATTCAACATCCATGGTATGCATTCCAAACTCTTGAATATCTTCTTGAGTAAATACAGTTGTCATTTGACGTAAACGGTCAGTACGGAAATTGAAACAGATAACTACATCACCTTTTTCAATCGTAGCCAAAGGAGCTCCATTGGCATCAACCATAACTGCTGGCTTCACAAACTCATCTGTTACACCTTCAGCATATGATTCTTCCATTGCAGCAACAGCACTTGTTACAGCCTTACCATCTCCTTTTGTATATAAATCGTAAGCAAGCTTTACTCTTTCCCAGTTGGTGTCTCTATCCATTCCATAGTAACGACCAATTAAAGTAGCAAATTTTGCAGAACCTGTAGCTTCAATAGCTTCAGAAAATGCCTTTACGAAACCTAATCCTGATTTTGGATCTGTATCACGTCCATCAGTTAATCCATGAACAAAAACATCATTTAATCCAAAAGTCTGAGCAGCATTACAAAGAGCAATTGCGTGATTACTTAAAGAATGAACACCACCATCACCAATCAAACCAATCAAGTGAACTTTTTTACCATTCTCTTTAGCATGAGTAAAAGCTTTAACAACCTGCTCATTATCCTTAAGCGTATCTTTTTCAACCGCCATGTTTATTTTCACCAAATCTTGATAAACAACACGACCAGCACCAATATTTAAATGTCCAACCTCTGAGTTACCCATTTGGCCTTCAGGCAAACCAACAAAACGACCAGCTGCTTGCAACTGAGAGTTAGGATATTTTGCCAACAAGCTATCCATGTAGGGAGTAGCTACTGAAGAAATTACGTCTGCGTTTGTTTTATCACCAATCCCCCATCCGTCAAGGATCATCAATAAAGCTTTTTTATTATCTGCCATTTTGAAGTATTTTATATCTTAAATTCTTTTATTAATTGATCTAGTAATGCAAAAATATCGTATTAATTCAAATAAAAAAATTAGTTAGAGACTTGAATTTCTTTATTTTAGATCGAAAACGTTTGCTTAGGGAAAATTGTTCAATGTCGAACAAATTTTAATAGATATATTGAGCTTAATCCTGCTTTAATAGAGTTCGCAAATAGATAAGTTCCTATTTTTAGGAATAAAAAAAGACCGATCAAATGATCGGTCTTTCGTGGTGCCACCTGGAATCGAACCAGGGACACATGGATTTTCAGTCCATTGCTCTACCAACTGAGCTA
>JADGFH010000102.1 GCA_016743925.1 Labilibaculum sp. | reverse complement strand
CTATTACATTGACGATTAATCATCAAGAAGGTAATCTGCTCATTGTATTATTTGTTTTATCAGGAATTTTTCACTCATATTCTTTAAATCTACTAATACCTTATAGAAGTATAAATCAATTTTTTGTAGAGGCGAGATTTATATTTATATATAATTTAGTTTTGGTGATGTCTGTTCTAATTGTAGGATTAATTTCTCCAGATATTATATTAATAGCATGGGTTTTTTTATTTGTAAGACTTGGTTTGTTTTTCTGCGCATTTCTAAAGGTTAAACGTGATTTTAATATTAGTCTGAATTCAAATGATTTTAAATCGATTACTAAGTTATTACCTTTTGCTTTTCATGCTATAATAGTTGTTGTTGAAGTAAATATCGATACGATATTAATTAAATATTATATGTCTAATTCTGATGTCGCTGTTTATCAGGCAGGAATTAAATATATAATAGGTGCTGATTTTTTATTAACAATAATATCTCAAACTCTTATTCCTCATTTAATAAATCATGTGAAAACTAATTTTGAACTATTTAAAACTAAGGTTCTGTGGGTGATTAAAATATGTGGCTGTTTGGGGATTTTGATGTTTTTATGTTTTGTTTTTCTTGATAGACTAATTGTACTTTTAACTTTTGGCTCTGCTTATACCCAGTTGGTTCAGTATATGTTATATATAGGAATAATTGTTTGCTTGCGATATTTCGGGATGGTTTTTGGTTTGATCTTAACAATTTTGAATAAGCAAAGGACAAGGTCGATTGGTTTATTCTTCAGTTTTTGTGCTTTAATACTATTCGATTTCTTACTGATTCCTCTTTTGGGAATAAAGGGAGCTTTGTATGCACAGATTTTATCACATGCGATACTGTATAGTTTTTTGGCTATAAAGTCGTATAAATTATTAAACTCATATAATTATGAATAAAGAAGAACGATGGGAATATGCTTTAAATGAAGTAAATACCATACTACATGATGAAGGTGTGAATTTTTTTCTAGATAGTGGCACATTACTGGGAGCAGTTCGAGCGAATAAATTTCTAGAGTGGGATAATGATATAGATTTAGGAGTTATTTTTGATGAAAACTTATTTTCAAAATTAGATAAAGTTGTTGTTAAACTACAAAAATTAGGATATGAAATACACTTTTACAAGTATGCTGTTTATATATTGAAGGGTGATATTGATGTTGGGATAATGATTTATAATTATGATGCAGAATTAGATGTATATAAAGGGTATTTAGCTACTTATGAAAAAAATATAGCATACTTTATGCTGACTGTATTGAGAGGAGAATTTATATATACTTTAGGAACAAGATTTAATCTAAGAATAAAGAAAAATATTCAATCAGTTTTAAAACTAATGCCGTTTTTATCTAATAAGATAATACTTAATATGCTAGAAAAGCATACAAAATTGAATGAGAAGTACATTACAGTCCCTAGTTCTCTTTTTTCCAAACAATCTAACTATATGTTTTATAATCATAGCTATTACATCCCTGTAGTTCCTGAATATTTAGAACTTAGGTATGGAAAGGAGTGGAAAGAGCCACAGAAAAAATGGAGTTATATAAATGATGATAAGTCTTTAGCTTAAGCATATGAAAAAAATATTATTTGTTTCTGTTTATTCTGGTTTTTATGGGTCTGAAAAGATGTTTGCTTTGATAGTGAGGATGCTTCAGGATCGTTTTAAAGCTGTTTCTTTTATTGGAGGCATCGTTAGTGTACCTCCTTCTTTTATGGAAAGTGTAAATGGGATTAAAAGTGAGTTCAATATTATAGGGAAAGGATCTGTTAGATTCTCTTTCAAATCTTTAATCTTTTGGATTAAGAAAATAATTCAGGAGAAACCAGATAAAATTCTGGTAAATATTTCACTGATACCTGAAGTGGTATTAGCTGCATGGATTCTTAGAAAACCAGTATACGTTTTTGTTAGAGAGAGTTTAATTGATCACAAGATTATGTTCTTTTTTTATAGTTACTATTTAAATTCATTTAGTACGAAAATTATTACCAATAGTGACTATACACGTAGTATGTTTAAAAACAAATCGAAGATTTGTACTGTGTACGATACGTTAGATCCATTTCCAAAGGTAAGTGTTGATCCCAAACGATTAATGCGAATTCATAAATCACAGACAGTAAAGATTCTTTATGTTGGTAGATTAAGTTACCGAAAGGGGCTTAGTTTAATTCAGGAAGCTCTATCATTATTTGAAGGTACTAATAATGATTTTGATATTGAATTTCATTTGTATGGAGATGTTAGAAAAGGAGATGAAGATTATTTATCATCAATTTCAGAGGGAATGGACAAATTAACTAAGACAAAAGTGTTGTTTTTAGGATACAGAGATGCACCTTATATGAATGATGAATATTTTTGTATGGTTGCACCGTCGACACTACCTGAAACATTTGGATTAACTGTTTTAGAGTCATTATCTCACGGGATTCCTGTTGTTGCAAATGATGTGGGTGCTTATAATGAGTTAATAAAAAGTAATTCAAATGGCATTCTGTTTTCTCAAACCAGCCAAAGTTTATTAGATGGGATTTTGAAATTAAAAGCATTAAGTTATGATGAGTACTTGGTGTATTGTCAAAATGGACTATCTACTGCAGCAAAGTATAGTGAAGACAAATATTTAGCACAATTATATAAAAGTATATCGTAATGATTTCAATAATTATAGTAAGTCATGGGCATGAGAAATATTTTCAAAAGCTAATTGATGGTCTCAAAAAATTCATGAATCTTCCATTTGAATTAATTTTAATTGATAATAAAGGAGATGGTACTTTTTTCGCCAATATTCTAGAAAGTAATGTTGATAACTTCAAAGTTATAAGGAATTTAAGTCAATATTCTTTTTCTCGTAATAATAATACAGGAGTTTCATTTGCAAAATATGATAATATTTTGTTATTAAATCCAGATACTTGGCTTGAAGATTTTACGCTATCTAATTTTCTTGATAATGAGAAACTTGATAATAGTACATTGTATTATCCTCAGTTGTATAACTTTGATGGAACTTTACAGATGCATTCGAAACCTAAGCCAAGATTCTTCGACACATTATTGACTTTCTTTTCAGCTTTATTTAAAATTAAAAGGTCTCCAAAAAAAGGAGACTATTGGTTTCTAGGTGCTGCTATTTTGTTTAAAAAAGAATTGTTTTATTCATTGAATGGATTTGACGAGAATTTCCCACTGTATGGAGAAGATGCAGAATTGTGTGACAGGTCAAGAAAATTTGGATACAAAATAATTCATTTGAAAAATATCAAAATTTTTCATCTATTACACGATCAAGGAAAAACGAAATATATAAGGAAACAAATCATTTCTAGTTTATATTATTTTTATAAATCTTTTATTAATGGAATCGAATCAAGGAAAAGGGTTTAATAAGTTTTGGATTATTAGTTTATATTCATTTGTTAAAAGATTCTTTTATTTTAACTCGACTTTGTATGGTATAATTTCAGCTTTACCAGTTTTATTGTCATTAAACTCTAAGGTAAGTAAACGAGGTTTGTTATATAGTGGTCTCATAATAATTTTTTTTGTAAGAGATTATGATGATTTCTTGATGTATCTATCGTTAATTTTACTTTTACCATTTTCAATACAGTTCAAAAAAGTAAATTTTGAATCTGTTTTAGAGAAAGGCATATTTTTATTTTTTTTAATATGTTTTTATGGAATTTATCAAAATTTGTTTGGGTATTCGTCTATTGAATTAGCTTGGATAAGATCTGGCTTATCTGTTGTTGTTGAGGAAGGCTATTTCATTCGTGAAGATATCCGACCTTTTTCTACATTTTCAAGTTTAGTCGAATTCGGTTTATTTATTTCAATCTATCTATATTACTTTAGTTTTATTAAGAAAAATATATTATTAAGCATATTTGCATTCGTCATGCTGATTGTTATTGGTTCTAGAGGAGTATTATTATCTGTTATGATATCATTTTTATTAACATATGTTTTCAAAAAATATAATTGGAAAGGTGTATTGAAGTCTATTTTTTTGTCGTTTTTAAGTTATTTGATAATTGCCGTAATTTTACCTGAATTACTTAGGATTATTAGTTCTGATAACAGAATGTTGGTTTTTGGAACTTTTAATTATAGATTTTTAATGGTAGTCGATTTTTTTAATAATATCAATATCGAAGGTTTTTTTATAGGAGGGGATTTTACTGATATTTATGATAATATGTATCTCGTCTTGGTTAATAGTAGTGGTATTTGTGCTACTCTTATTTTATTTAGGTATTTTCTGAAAATGAAATTTGATGAGAAATCATTTTTTTTCACAAGTCTACTATTTAATTATATGTTTTATTCAGATATACTATTTAGTTTTTATTTTATGTTTCCCTTTTTCTTCGCAAATTATTCATGTTCAAATTCAAAAAATAATAATAATAATGAAACAATTAGTTAGAAATGTAAAAATAATTGGTACAGGTTCTTATGTACCAGAAAAAATTTATACCAATAAGGATATCGAAGCTTTTGTTGAAACTAATGATGCTTGGATTCAAAACAACCTAGGGATTAAGGAGCGTCATATTGCAAGTGATATCGAAGCAACCAGTGATTTAGCTTCTCAGGCTGGATTAAAAGCAATTGAGGATGCAGGTTTAAGGGTTGAAGATATTGATTTAATAATTGTTGCAACATCAACTCCTGATCGATTAGCACCTTCAACGGCAGCTATAGTTCAGGATAAAATTGAAGCTTATAATGCGGTTGCATTTGACATTTCTGCTGTATGTAGTGGTTTTCTATACGGAATGTCTGTGGCAACTCAATTTATAGCTTCTGGAGTATATGATAATGTATTAGTGATTGGAGCAGACACATTTTCTAAAATTACTGATTGGACAAGGAGAGATTGTGTCTTTTTTGGTGATGGAGCTGGGGCTGCTGTTTTCAGTAATGGAAATATAAATGAAGGTTTTCAAGCCTTTAGATTATATACTGATGGAAGAGGGAAAATGAACTTCACAATTCCGGCAGGTGGGTCTGAAATGCCGGCAAATTCAGATACTATTGCAAAGCGGCTACATTATTTCCAAATGAATGGTAATGCCGTCTATGAAACAGGAACGAAAGTTTTACCCATTGCTATAAATCAAGTATTAGAAGATACAGGCTTATCTATTTCTGATATTGATTATATGATTCCGCATCAACCAAGCATAAAAATCTTACAAAAAACCGCAGAAATTATTGGTTTGCCATGGGAAAAAGTAATGACCAATATGGATAAATATGCCAATACTTCGGGAGGAACTATTCCTATTCTATTGGATGAAGTTAATAAGAGTGGGAAATTAAAAAAAGGAGATGTTGTCTTGTTTGCAGCTGTCGGTTCTGGCTGGACTTATGGAGCATCAATACTAAAATGGGCATAATTTAATAAAGTAATATTTTAAGCTATGATTATAATCACTGGTGCTTCCAAAGGAGTAGGTAAATTTCTATTTGAAGAGTACAAAAAAAAAGGGTATGATGTATTTGGAACTTATAATTCCAATAAACCGTCGAATTTTCAACAATTAGAATTCTCAGAAAAGGTTGATGTCTCAAATTATGATGAGGTAGTAAAGTGGATAAATGATCTTTCTCCCAAAGAAAATATAACCTTGATTAATTGTGCTGGAGTTTCGTATAATGCTTTCGGTCATAAGGCTGATATTAAT
Organism: Labilibaculum sp.; assembly: GCA_016743925.1. GTDB lineage: Bacteria > Bacteroidota > Bacteroidia > Bacteroidales > Marinifilaceae > Labilibaculum. The sequence goes on along the minus strand of JADGFH010000102.1, from coordinate 6,275 downwards.
GAATGGAAAAAAGTTATTGATATAAATTTAGTTGGCACCTTCAATGTAATTAGAGTTTTACTACCAATTATGAGAGAGAATGGTTTTGGTAGAATTATTAATTTTTCTTCAGTAACTGCTCAAAAAGCAACTCCAGGAACAAGTGCTTATGCTGCTTCTAAATCAGCCTTATGGGGATTAGCAAAAAGTCTTGCGGTTGAAAATGCGACTAAAGGGATAACGATTAATAACATTAATTTAGGTTATTCAGAACTAGGTATGATAGAGCAGGTTCCTGAAAAATTTAAAGATATTATAAAGGCACAAATTCCTAATGGAGAATTTTGCAAAAAAGAAGATGTGTTTAAATGTGTAGAATTTATCCGAAATAATGATTATTTGAACGGGACATCAGTTGATTTAAATGGAGGGATTTTTTAATAGTATGGATTTAACTGTTTTTAAAACGGAGACATGTTTGGCAAAACAAAGAAAACTTTTTAAAGAATGTTTCCCGGAAACTATAGGGACTTCTGTTGAGAAGGATTCTCATTACCAATGGAAGTTTCACTCATATCCTGCCACACCTTGCTCATATGAGTATGCAGCTTTTGAGAAAGATGATCTAATTGGTTATTATGCTGCAATTCCTTATGAATATTGTTATAAATCGGAAGTGTGTAAAGTTGCTATGGTTTGTGATGTTATGACAGGGATGAAAGCCAGAGGGAAAGGTGTTTTTACGAAAATGGGCGTTTACTCTACCCAGAGGTTAAAGGATGAAGGCTTGGCATTTTCAATTGGATATCCTATACGCCCAGAAGTTATACCAGGGCACATTAAAGCTGGATGGGAGAAAATGTTTCCTCTGCCTCTGTACATTAAATTTTTAAGTACGACGAGTCTATTAAAACAAAAAAAGCTAGGTTTTTTAGCACCATTTTTAAATTTGGTACTTTATGTATATAATGGTGTTTTTTCCTTGTTATTCAATTCAAAGAAGTATGATTTATCATCTTTTCTTAATGAGCAGGTTGAAGAAATAGAAGGTTTAGAAGAATTTTTGTCGGAATGGATCAAAGAACAATCCATTGCTTTAAATAAAACCCTTCAATTTTTAAAATGGAGACTAGGTGCTCCAGGAAAGAAATACCATATTATAGTTGCAAGGAAGAATAAGCGAATTGTTGGTTATGCTGTTATTTCTTTTGTTACTAAAGAAAATATCCCTAGTGTAGCTATATTGGATATTAGTTGTTTAAAAGCCCATAAAGGTGTATCATCGGCAATATTCTCGAAAATTGACATACTTGCAAAGTATAATAAAGCTGAGGCAATAATGATCATGACTAGTAAATATGTGTGTGGTACATATTCATTGTTTAGAAATGGTTTTTTTAAAAGCCCATATAAATTTTGGCTTATAATTAAGAACTTTAATAGAGGATTTTCAAGTTCTGTTCTCAAAGATGAGAAAAATTGGCACTTAACCTGGATTGATTCCGATGATTTATAATGGTATGAATATATTAACTTTTGATATTGAGGAATGGTTTCACTTATTGGATAACGATTCTACCAAAACAGAGAATGAATGGGGAAAATTCGAAGTTCGAATTCATGAGAATATGGATAGGATTTTCTCTATACTAGAAGACAAGAATGTGTCAGCATCTTTTTTTGTGATGGGATGGATGGCAGAAAAATTTCCGGAAGTAATCCGTGAAATTGGTGATCGAGGTTATGAAATTGGTTCACATACCCATTTACACCAGTTGGTTTTTGACCAGTCACCACAAGAATTTAAAAGTGATGTTGAACGATCGATTAAAACTTTAGAAGATGTCTCAGGACAAAAAGTGAAGTTTTTTCGTGCCCCTGGTTTTTCCATTACTGAAAATAATCTATGGGCATTTGAAATTCTGCATGAATTAGGTATCGAAATTGATTGTTCTGTATTTCCAGCAGGAAGGGCACATGGTGGTTTGAAATCTTATGGTACAGCTGAGCCATCAGTATTAAAATACAATGGTATTCAATTGAAAGAATTACCTATTAATACCCATTCAATTTTTGGTAAGCAAGTTATTTATTCAGGAGGTGGTTACTTTCGTCTCTTGCCATATTCTTTGATAAAACGTTGGTCTCAAAATGATCCTTATATCATGTCTTATATTCATCCCAGAGATCTGGACCCTGGCCAACCAATGATTGGGGAATTATCATTTCCAAGAAAATTTAAATCCTATGTTGGATTAAAAAAAGCAGAAAATAAATTAAAAAACTGGATTACTGATTTTGAGTTTGTAGATATAAAAACGGCAGATTCAATGATTAATTGGGATAATGTTAAAAAAATAAATTTATGAAAGGAATAATCTTAGCAGGAGGCAGCGGAACCCGTTTGTATCCAATTACTAAAGGGGTTTCGAAACAGCTTTTGCCTGTTTACGATAAACCTATGATTTATTACCCTTTGTCAGTTTTAATGCTGGCAGGAATTCAGGAAATATTAATCATTTCAACACCTGAGGATTTACCGAACTTTGAGAAATTATTAGGATATGGTGAGGACTTAGGTTTGAAATTATCTTACAAAGAGCAGCCTAGTCCTGATGGTTTAGCTCAAGCTTTTATAATCGGTGATGAATTCATCGGTGATGATGATGTTTGTTTGGTCTTAGGAGATAATATCTTCTATGGTCATGGCTTAACAGAGATGCTGGCTAACGCACGTAGAAACGTTGAAGAAGAAGGTAAAGCTACTGTTTTTGGATACTATGTAAATGATCCGGAACGTTATGGTGTTGCTGGTTTTGATGCTGATGGAACAGTTACCTCAATTGAGGAAAAACCAGAGAATCCAGCATCGAATTACGCAGTTGTTGGTTTGTACTTTTATCCTAACAATGTTGTACAGGTAGCCAAGAATGTAAAACCATCTCACCGTGGTGAATTAGAGATTACAACTGTTAATCAGGAGTATTTGCAGCAAGGGCGATTGAAAGTAGAATTGATGGGGCGTGGTTATGCCTGGTTGGATACAGGTACTCATGAGTCTTTATTGGATGCCAGTCGTTTTATCGAAACTATTGAAACAAGACAAGGACTTAAGGTAGCTTGCTTGGAAGAGATAGCTTATAACATGGGCTACATAACTGCAGAGCAAGTTCAGAAATTAGCTGAGCCATTGAAGAAGAATGGCTATGGACAGTACCTGTTAAACTTGGTAAAGGATCAATAACCACAAATTTCACAAATTCACACAAATTATGTCTGAAGAATATATTTTTAAAAAAGAATGTTATGATCTTATTGGTTGTTGCATGGATATTCATAAGGAATTAGGTTGTGGTTTTTTAGAGGCGGTTTATCAAGAGGCTCTGGAAATAGAATTAATAGAAAGTAAGATTGATTTTGAAAGAGAAGTTGAATTAGGAATAGAATATAAAGGAAAGCAGCTTGATAAGAAGTATTATGCTGATTTTATTTGTTTTGATGAAGTCATTCTAGAATTGAAAGCTGTTAATTCTCTTTCAGATATTCATTATGCCCAAGTTTTGAACTACCTAAAAGCGACAGGAAAACGTATAGGACTACTTGTCAATTTTGGGGCAAGGAGTTTAGAATATAAACGTATCGTTCTTTAATGTTTTTTATATTTGTGTAATTTGAGAAATTTGTGGTTCTCATATTTAAATTTGTGGTTAAATTAAGAAAATGAATTATATAAAAACAAATATACCTGATGTCATCATCATCGAACCAAAAGTGTTTGGGGATGACAGAGGCTACTTTTTTGAATCTTTCAATCAGAAAGAATTTGAAGAAAATATTGGCAAAGTAGATTTTGTGCAGGATAACGAATCGAAATCTTCGAGAGGCGTTTTGCGTGGTTTGCATTTTCAAAAACCACCTTTCAACCAAGCGAAGTTAGTACGCTGTATCGAAGGTGAAGTTTTGGATATAGCTGTAGATCTTCGAAAAGATTCTACTACTTATAAAAAGTATGTAGCAGTGAAACTGAATGGAGAAAGTAAACGTCAATTGTTTGTGCCTCGCGGATTTGCTCATGGTTTTGTGGTCTTAAGCGAGAAAGCAACATTTGCCTACAAGGTAGATAATTGGTATGCACCTAATCATGACTCAGGTATTTCCTGGAATGATGAAGAAATTGGTGTTGATTGGCAAATTGCAGCAGAGGAAGTGCAACTGTCAGGGAAGGATAAGGAATTGAAGCCATTGGCTGAAATCGAAAATCCTTTTTAGAACATTTAATGTCCACAAATTACTCAAATGACACAAATTATGAAAGAAGATTATATTTTCAAAAAAGAGTGTTATGAAATCATAGGCTGTTGCATGGAAGTACACTCTGAGTTAGGCTGTGGTTTTCTTGAGGCTATCTATCAGGAGGCATTAGAACTATCGTTTATGGATACTGAAATACCTTTTGAAAGAGAAGTTCAACTTGATGTTTTTTATAAGGGTCGTGAGCTTAACAAAAAGTATTTTGCTGATTTTATTTGTTTTGATGAAGTAATTGTGGAGTTAAAGGCGGTGAACGCACTTACTGATGTTCATTATGTCCAAGTTTTGAACTATTTAAAAGCGACAGGAAAACGTGTTGGCTTGCTTGTTAATTTTGGCGCAAAAAGTTTACAGTATAAACGTGTTGTTCTTTAATTTGTGTCATTTGAGTAATTTGTGGAAAAAAATAAGAAAATGAAAATATTAGTAACTGGTTCAAACGGTCAATTGGGTTCAGAAATTAAAGCCTTAAGTTCAACTTATCCAGTTTTGGAATTTGTTTTTTCAGATTTACCAGAGCTTGATATCTGCAATTTTGCTTTATTAAGTGATTTTGTAAAAGAAAATAAAATTCGAGCCATTATCAACTGTGCCGCTTACACGGCCGTTGATAAGGCAGAAGAAGATGTTGAAACAGCAGGATTGGTAAATGCAAGTGCTGTTGGGAATCTAGTCTCTGTGGCTGAAGAACAGGATTTGAAATTGATTCATGTCTCTACAGATTATGTGTTTGACGGAACGTCTCATATGCCATATACCGAAAATATGCCCGTATCTCCTTTGGGTGTTTATGGTACAACGAAACGAAAAGGAGAGGAATTTGTTATAAATTCATCAGCAGAAGCTATCCTTATCCGCACCTCATGGTTATATTCGACCTTTGGGAATAATTTTGTGAAAACCATGCTTCGTTTGGGTAATGAGCGAGAAAGTTTGGGTGTGATTTTCGATCAGGTGGGAACGCCGACCTATGCCAGAGATTTGGCTCAAACTTGTTTGGATATTCTTTCAAAATCTGAGCGATTGGATACCAAAGGGAAAGTTTATCATTTTTCTAATGAAGGAGTCGTTTCCTGGTACGATTTTGCTAAAGCTATTATGACAATGGGAGAGGTAGATTGTCTGGTAAATCCAATTGAATCTAAAGAGTATCCTATTCCAGCCGCACGTCCTCACTATTCGGTATTGAATAAGTCGAAGATAAAAGCAGATTTTGGAATTCGAATTCCATATTGGAGAGACTCTTTGAAGGAGTGCATTGATAAATTAATGAAATAACCACAAATTACACAGATGAACACAAATTTACTGCATTTTTGGTATAGAGTTTTTATAGAGAGTGTAAGATATTATAATTAGTGACAATTAGTGGTTAATTTATTTTAAAACCTGTGAAAATTTGTGTCATTTGTGGTTAAATTATTTGAATTTGGAATACTAACGTTTTATTATTTAATCTGTGAAATTTGAGTCATCTGTGGTTCATGTTTTTATATAATTTGTGTCATTTGTTAAATTTGTGAAAAAATAATTTGTAAAATGAAAAATATACTTATTACTGGTGGTGCTGGATTTATTGGTTCACACCTCGTTCGTTTATTGGTCAATAAATACCCAAACTACCGTATTATTAATATGGATGTGTTGACCTATGCAGGTAACCTTGCTAATTTGAAAGATATTGAAGACAAGGAGAATTATGAATTTGTTAAATGCGATATTTGTGATTTTGACAAGGTTCAGAAGATCTTTGTTGATTATCAGATTGAAGGCGTGATTCATTTGGCAGCAGAGTCTCATGTTGATCGTTCAATTAAAGATCCTTTTTCATTTGCACAGACCAATGTAATGGGAACCTTAAGTCTATTACAAGCAGCTAAGTTTGTATGGGACGGTAATTTTGAAGATAAACTGTTTTACCATGTTTCTACTGATGAGGTATATGGTTCACTTGGTGATGAAGGTTTCTTTTTAGAAACGACGGC
>JADGFH010000101.1:1707-12056 GCA_016743925.1 Labilibaculum sp. | reverse complement strand
AGACAGTTCAATAATTAATCAAAATTCTGAAAAATTCACATCTAGTATGAATTGATTTTATTAAAGCATGAACACCTTTTCAACACTTAATATCAGTTTCTTAATTAGAAAGAATCGCTCTAACAAACAGGGTGAGGCTCCTATCTATATGCGTATCTCTGTAGATGTGGAACGTGTGGAGATTGCAACTGGCAGATACATTAATCTCCAAAATTGGAATAGCAAATTGAATAAAGCTTTTCCTAAAAAGAAAGGTGGTATTCAAATCAATCAATTTTTAGATGCTCTTAAAAATGCAATCTATGAGCATCACACTGAAATGGTGAAAAATGGTGAATTTATTTCTGCTAAAAAATTGAAAGCTCGATTTCTTGGCGTTGATGAAGACAAAAAAACTCTGATACAGGTATTTGAATACCACAACAAGCAAATCTCGGAATTAATCGGCATTTCATATGCTCCTGCTACTATTCAAAGGTATGTTACGACATTAGATCATATTAAGAGTTTTCTCAAACATCAATACAAGCTAACGGATATTGCATTATTTCGGATTAAGTATTCATTTATAGTCGATTTGGATCACTATTTTAAAACAGTTCGGAAATGCAATAACAACACCACTTATAAGTATATCAAAAATTTAAAAAAAGTAATTAATATTGCGATCAAAAATGAATGGCTAAACAAAGATCCTTTTGCGAAATATAAATCAACTTTAGTAGAAGTTAAAAGAGAATACTTAAACAAAGAAGAATTGTTAAAACTTCAGAATTTAAAACTTTCAATGCCCCGTTTAGATATTGTTCGAGATCTATTTGTTTTCTCTTGCTATTCAGGATTAGCATATATTGATGTAGCCAACCTTACGATGAACAACATTAGAAAAGGTGTTGATGGCAACTTATGGATCATAACTCAACGAAAGAAAACCAAAGTACCCTCTAACGTTCCTCTGCTCCCAAAAGCAATACAGCTAATTGATAAATACAAATTGTTCCCTGCAAAAAAAACAGAGGAGCATATTCTCCCACATTTGAGTAACCAAAAATTAAATGCTTATTTAAAAGAACTGGCAGACCTGGCTTCTATAGACAAAAACTTAACCTTCCATATCGCCAGACATACTTTTGCAACTACAGTAACCTTAGCCAATGGTGTACCTATCGAATCAATTAGCTCTATGCTTGGTCATAAAAATATTAGAACTACACAAATCTATTCGAAGGTGGTCAATGAAAAAGTTAGCAAAGACATGAACAAACTTAAGCAAATGTTTCAATAGAAGTCTAGTTAGAGCCTTAAGTATATTATCAGTAAAATCCGTAAGTTAATCGCGCAGTTTTTCCTCTTGATTCAAAAAACCTCAACCATTTTAATTCCTTCTTCCTGATAAGCATCCCAAATTGACCGAAGGGCGTGAGAGATGTCAAGCTTTTTATTGGATTTTTATGCTTCAGCCAAATAATTAGGATTAAAAATCCATCAAAACTTTGTATAAGCTTGACTTGTTGATGAAATTACAATATTCATCCGTGATAAACAGATGACATAGGAACAGATGGAGGAAATATCTTTGTTTATCTGGGAGAAGGATTTCTCAACTAACAAGCAATTGACTTAAAAGCCTTATTCTATCACATCCATATAATTTTGCAGGACGGAAAAACAGTTGCGAAGCTCCTTTAAAAGCTGTTGAAATACCATCTGATCTACCGCGGTCAGCGGATGGATCTGTTGGCTGTTGATGGCTTTGGAAACCTGATTGAGATTCACTCCAATCTTATTGAGGTCATAATCGAGCTTTTTGGTGATCTGAACAAAATCTTCACTCACCTCAATTTTCCGAATCTCCCTATTCTTCACTAACTTGGCTCTACAAAAATCACTCAGATTTCGATAGCCTTCCTCTCTACATCTTTTCACAAGCAATTTCTTCTCTAATTTCGTCAGGCGAACCCGAACTCCATCTTCCAATTTATCATGTTCTTTTAATTTTGGCCTCATATCTATTCCTTTTTGTCTGGTTGACAATCAAGCTTTTCATCCCCAGATGAAAAGTCCCTGACGGAAGGCACAAGAGTTTTTGTTCCACAAAAACACATCTTGCATACCCCTCTTTAAAATTTTCCATTGCCTTTCATTTTACAATCCTCAATCAAATTTCCTGAAACTATTTGGAATTATCTCCCAAGTTGGGAACAACATGAATGTTTTTTGTTCAATAGATATCGGATAATTTGTAGAGTCAGACAAATCTGTAATGAAATCAGCCAATTTACTTACGCGAAAATGGACAATGCTGATCCAAAACAGGGGAGATACTCAATCCGTTTTTAACTATTTGACTAGTCCTAAATAAGCGTTACAGATTATTAGACTAAAATAAAGTATTTTCAGCACCTGTCAAACTTAAGTTTGGCAGGTGCTATTTTTTTATAAGTTTTGATCTTTATCTCTCGTTGTTTATGCATCTTATCTGGCGTTCTCATATAACAAGACCAATGCGGTCTTAATACAATATATTTTCTCACACTGTCTTTAATTAACTCTTTCATCACCGGTAGTTTTACCAGATATTTTTCTAGTAGAAATTCTTGTTTTAATATCCCAATCACTCTTTCGGCTATCGCATTGGCATAAGGATCATAAGTTTCAGTCATACTACATCTCATATTTCCTCTAATTAAGAGTCTCTGATAGTCATCACAGCAGTATTGTGAACCTCTATCGGAATGATGAATAAGCTGTTCTGATTTATAAACGCGTTGTTTTAAACCCATTTTTAATGCCCGCATAGCTCCCTTTGCGCTGAGACTTATCGATCAGTCATAACCAACTATTTTCTTTGAATAAGTATCGGTTACTAAAGCTAGATATCGGTGATTACTACGATTTCCTATATAAGTGATATCTGATACCCAGACCTGTTCCGGTCTGGAGAGCATTATATCTTCAACGAGGTTTTTATGTTTGTGAAAACGGCAATGTGAATCTGTTGTTTTGTGATAATTCCTATTTGACATAATGGATGTGTGGTTTGTTTTCAAGATTGCAAACAACTTATCTCGTCCTACTCCAATGTGATTTTATCTCTCTTGTAATAAGTAATAAACCTTACGAGCTCCAAGGCGAGGCATCTGACTGCGAAGCTAGAACCATGGTGATGGTTTTAGATGCTCTTTCTTGACTTATAAGTAAGGATCTGTGGCTTCTTTAATAAACCGTCGACTTACCCCGAACAAACTACTGCAGAAACTATCGTTTCTTTTCTTTCTTTGCGGTTGCGATCGATTGTTCGGGTGAGCACTTTTTTCGAATAAGAATTTTAAACTCCTTTTCTGCAATATCAATTATCATATCAAAAAGAACGACTATACGATCTGAACGATCGACCTGAGCCTCTAGAAATACTTTTTGCTTCTCCAGTAATCTAACTTTCTGCTCAAGTTCCTGGATGTGTTGTTCGTGTGTCTTAGGCATATTTGATGGTGTTTGATTCTCCCAATCAAGTTACCATATTTTCTAAGTCACTCCCAAATAGTACTTCTATCTTGAATCCCATATTTTCGTTTAGCAGTTAACTGACTTAATTCTCCTCGTTTAACTTCTTGAACAACTTGAAGTTTAAAAGACATACTGTAGTTTTTTGAATACGCTTGACGTACTGTATTTCTTTAACTTTCTCCATAACATTACTTTTTGTGTAAAGCTATTTCAGGACAAAACAGTCGAGTAGACAAAGGGAATCTCACCCTAAACCTCTCACAGAACCGTACGAGATAGTCTCCCATCATACGGCTCTTGTCGTATATAAATCAAGTTACAAGTTAAATAGAAAAGTTCAATTTCCAATGATAAAACAAATATGGAAACTGTTTCTTTATTCTCTTAAGCCACGTATAAGCGCGACAAATACTATTCTTGTAACGTTTGTACTTTGGTCGTGCCCATCGAACCAAGCGACTGTGTAGTAGGCGAAAAACATGATGCATTTCCCACATGTGGAATTTACCGTAATAATTAACCCATCTTCTTATCTGAGGATTAAGCCGTTGTGCTATCCCCACAATGCTTCTACACGTTTTACTTTCTTCTAAAGAAATGGCTACCTTTTCAGCTATCTTCTTACGTGAAGAAATGCTGATTACACAACCGTAACCCTGAAAAAGATTACCTGTTTTCTGCGATTTACTAATGCGCGGCTGAAAACTATAACCTAAGAAATCGAACTTGACATTCTTATGTTTCTCTTGCCTGCGGTAATCTCTACAATAAACCAGTTTGGTCTTTTCGGTATGCAATTCAAGATGACATTCTGCCATCCTTTCGTGCAACTTATTCAGCAACCAATCTGCTTGTCTTTTGGTTCTACAGTGAATTATTGCATCATCAGCATAACGCTCAAATTTCACATTGGAGTTTAGATTCTCTATCCATTTATCGAAAGCATAATGTAGAAACAGATTCACCAACAATGGACTTATAACTCCATCCTGTGGTGTGCCTTTTCCATGTTTTTGTATCAATTCTCCGTTTCTTCTTTGAACTGGCATCTGCAACCATCTTTCGATGTACATACTCGCCCAATTCTCGGGTATGTGCTTTCGTTTCGCATGATCAATATTATCGAAATACCCTTTGATGTCTAAATCAATTACCCAGTCGTTTTTCCAACAATTTCGCTGAACCTCCTCTAATGCTTGATGCGCATTTCGATTAGGTCGATAGCCATAACTATTGTTGCTGAAAATTGATTCAAATCTTGGTTCTAAATAATTCTTAACCACTTGTTGACCGATGCGATCGGTAATAGTAGGAATCCCTAGTTTACGCATTTGTCCATCCTTTTTCGGAATTTCAACCTCTTTTATTGGCGGTGGAAAATAACTCCCCGATGCCATACGATTCCAGAGTTTATAGAGTTGTTGCGATCGATTGGATTCAAATTCATCCCATCTGATCAACTCCGGCACTTCCTTTATTGGATTTCACCTGCTTGTAAGCATTCCATATCATGGTACGACTTATTGGTACCGATTTTGTTTCATTGCATAGATTCATCCTCTTAGCTAGTTGATTTCTGTTCTAAATCCATACGACTCTATCCCTTTGCTCCATTTTCATTACAGAAATATCATCACTACTACGGATAGATCCGTCCCTGTTGTTGTACATTGCTATTTGGGCCTCTAAGTTGTGCTTATTGTGCCTTTCACTTACATTACAACACAGGTTCCCAAGTTCCTTATCTGAGCCTAAATAGAAGTCATGCCACCTGAACACCGCCTGCCGTGCAACCAATAAACAGGTTTCCGTTGCACTTATCATCGCATAACTTACTTTACTACTTTTGACAGAATTTACCCACTCTCGACACCTCATCAGTGGTTCACTTTCGTTCATCTCTTCTATTAATATTTGACTAATTCTTGACTAGCCGTTTCCTAAACGCTCAATACCATGGATCTTTACCACAGCACCTTTAGGTGGTTTGATGCCCTTTCCTATAAAACGACACAGGTGGGTCTAGCTTACAACTGCTATCCATCATCTCAAATAAAGCATGCTGCACGGTTTTATACCGATGTGCAGCTCCTTGGCACACCAAGTTGCGTGGGCGATTTCAAAGAATCACCTTATCAAACCGCTAAGGAAGCGAGCCCCATAAATTTGTTTATATTTTTACGCAAACCCTTTTAATGGGCTTGCTGGTATTTCTTAATTGCACTAAACTTTCGAACTGCTCGTCAGCGCCCATGAAATTTAGCTTTTGTGGCTGTTGCACAACTCCATAAATTTAGAAAATGATTCTATACACTATTCTCATAAAATTATAACCTTTTGATTTACAAATCTTCCTATTTTATTAAACTTTAAAAAAGTAGTGAACTATTCATTTTACCGAGTTGTGCCACGGTTACTTTTGTTATCGGCTTTTTATGTGTTCTTAAATCTCCTAAAAGCATTTAAAATCTGGTATATTAAAGCGGTTAAAAATATGTTTTTAATAATATTTAATGCTTCCCAGATCTTATTAATTTCCTCTAAACCTGTTACCTTTGAAATTGAATTGGTAGGCAATAAAAGTTCAAAAAACATTCCTATTGTGTGTAAAATGTCATTCTTATAAAAAGAGAAAGTACTGATTTGGCTAAAAAAAATGGAAAAGAAAACTAAATTTATTCCAATCATCCAAGCAATTGGTCTAGTCCAACTTAACCCAAAATTGTTTGATCTACTATTGAACGCTAAAATAAATCTATCCTTACGAGATTTGTCCCAAAACCACTTAAAAGTTTTTCGTTCCTTTCTCAATAAATTTTGTTCACACTTTAAAACCTCCCTATTGAAAATTAATTCTTGAGATCTATCTTTCCTTTTTATAGCATCCTCTTTTAGTGCAATAAACAATGCTTTATGATGGATCCCAAACTGCCTTTCCTTATCTAAAATATTGTAAGGTCCATAATATATATTCTCAGATAAATGTCCAGTTGATATTTTATTGATTACGTTTTTTCCAAAGAAAAAAAGCTTTTGCCCGCCAATTTGAATCGCATTAATTTCATTATCTCGAAAGCTAATAATAGTATTTTTATCCTTACCGTATTCCAAATCTTCAGGGCGCACTGAGATTTTTTTATCTTGATCGATTAAATATTCTAAAATATCAGAATTATTAACTGATTCATCATTATCAATCTTCTTTGCTAATTCTGATTCTACATTTTTATAGTTTTTTCCAGGAAAATCTATTTCATTGATGCGTTCACTTAGTCGTTTGGATTTAAATAATTTCGACTGAATATCATGTCCTATCCTGTAACCTTCGGATGCATATCCAGAACCATTCGGATATAAATACTCAGAAGCTCCAGCGACTGTAATATGTCGGTTTTTAAAATTGTTTTTCGCAAAATGAACAAAGCAATTATCGTAATTTGCATTCAAGTAAAAATCAACTTCTTTAAAAGTATTATTAAAGAAGTTTAATCTTGCATTTTCAGATAAACCAATGTTTAGGTAAGGATTACCGTTGTATATAGGGTCACGGGAAAAATGGTTATTTGTGAAATCAATATAAATACCACCTTTATACTCATCTTTTGATAAAGTTGAATCTACAGGATAACATTCGTTTATTCCTAATGAATCAAATGTCACTCCGTGAGTATGACATAGGATATTTAGATTTTGAATTCTAATCCTATACTTTACAAAATATTCAGTGCCATCTTCTTCAATGATTTCAGCCCGCTTAATTTCAGTAAATTGAAAATGTTCGTTTAATTGTTCTTTTTCAACTAAATCTTTGATCCTTCTGATGTAAGCATGATAATCCCAATTACCATCAGAGTAGTAGTTCCCATAATTTTTAAAGTGTTCTTCATTCTCCTCAGATTTACGAGGCATACGATTACCAATAATTTTTAATAGTAATTTGGCTTCAATATTTTTATGTTTCTTTTCTGATTTCATACTCTATTATTTCCTAATAGCCACTTTATTTTCAAATTGCCGATAACGTAGCATATATCCTGTATGCCTGTTATACAACCCTTGATAACTTGTTGATAAATCTAACAATATATTCTTTCTAAATCAATAGTTATAGCTTAACTTATAAATAAAAATGCAAGGAAAGAAGCTTTATCAAGAGAAGTTATTTTCAAGCTTTCAACTCTCACATCGGGTTCCTGAAAATAATTTCTACCGTAGATTAAAAGAGGTTTTAGATTTGTCCTTTTTATACAAACAAACGGATGCTTATTATGGCAGCTGTAGACAGAAAAGTATTGACCCCGTAGTTTTCTATAAGCTTTGTTTGGTTGGTTATTTGGAAAATATCATTAGCGATAGAAAGCTAATTGAACACTGTAGTATGCGCTTGGATATTCTTTTCTTTCTAGGTTTCGGTATTGATGAACCTTTACCATGGCACAGTACCTTAAGTCGTACTCGAGGTTTATTCCCAAAAGAGATATTTGAACAGGTTTTTACTCATGTACTAAGTATGTGCGTAGAAAAAGGAATGGTTTCTGGTCATACTCAGGCAATCGATTCAGCTCCAATAAAAGCCAATGCTAGCATGGATAGTTTGGAGCTAAAAGTTCCGGAACAGGAGTTGGAAGTGTACCTTCAAAAAGCTCGTTACCAAAGTCAGGAAAATCGTAAACCCAAAGAGAATAAAGCTCCTAAAAAACAACAAATAGTCACAGCAAGTAAGCGAGAATTACAGGAGATAGAAAGTCGCAATCGAAACTGGCAGAAAAATCAGGATCAGCGTCCAGGAGCCAGTAAAATACACCAGTAACAAAACCCATTACAGTCCCATCGACCCTGATGCTCGAATAAGTGTAAAGCAAGGCAAGGCAAGAAAACTAAACTACCTAAACAATATCAGTGTTGATACAGCCCATCATGTGATCACTGATGTAAAAGCCTATCATGCTGATAAAAAAGACAGTCAATATTTGCAGGATGCCACAAAGCGTTTGAAACAAAGGTTAAAAGGGCAAGGCTTATTGTGGACTACTCTTCTTGCCGATGCAGGTTACAGTAGTGGAGAAAACTACGCTTTTTTGGAGAAGGAAAACATTATCAGCTACATTCCACAGCATGGAACTTATAAAGGCGGACCCGAAGGATTTATCTTTTTCAAAGAAGAAAACTACTGGCTTTGTCCAATGGAAAAAAAAGTGACTTTTCGTAAACGTAGAATGGTGAAAAACTCTTTGCAAGATGATTACCTGACCAAACGGAGCGATTGTAAAAACTGTCCGATGAAGCAAAAATGCATTGGCAAAGGTTTTGAAAAGAAGATTAGAATTACAGTATATGTAGATGAGTATGAGCGAAACAACAAAAGAGTACGTAGCAAATATGGAAGGAGAATGAAAGGCAAGCGGCAATCAACAGTCGAACCTGTTTTTGGAACCTTAACCCAGTTTATGGGGCTTCGAAAAATCAACACCATCGGTATTGTTGGGGCCAACAAAGTAATGTACATGTCAGCAACAGCTTATAACCTTAAAAAACTATTGAAATTTGTTAGTAAAAAGACTGGAATAATGGTGAATCAAGCCATTATTTGTTTTTCTATTGTTATGAACCCATTTGGCTTATTTAATTCCTTTTTAAGCACTTAATGATTTAAAACACAGACAAAACTAGTTTGAAAAATGAAGCCTTAAAAGCTTGTGAATCCACAAACATTTAAGACTTTTATCTTGTTTTTTTAATATTATTCCGTTGTGCAACGGTTACCTGTGTTGTGCGATAGTCGACCAGCATTTAGTTTTTCCTTAATATTGCTACTGTATACATACAATAATTTGCTCCACCTGATTTTACATACCAATCTTCAGCAAGCATCTTATTTGGTGAGCAACCAAATATTTCGATTAAACCTTTCCTAAATGATTTCCTATAAAGTCCAAAATATCCTTTCAAGTTATCAGCTCTAGAATCTTGTCGTGTTACATTATATCTAGTTCTCTCGTACTGATTTAACCATTCAGGTAATAATGGAAATTTATCAGGGTATAGAATAAAAATATCGATATCACAATTTACTTCAAATGAAAAACTAATATCATTTTCACTAATCAATTTATCATTACCATGAGTTTTGATATGCACGCATCCATTTAATTCTTTTGGAATATAATTAAACTGATATTGTCTGTCCATATATTGATATTCACCAAGTAACAATTTATTTTTACCATATTCATTTCCACTTGCTGAAGATAGCTTATTTATAATAATTTCATTATTATTCATTATAGTCTCCTTGTTTTATGCTTATCGATTTCGCACAACGGTTGGTGTAAATCCAACCTTAGAACACCCATCGAACCCGCTATTAAATTTACACTTTGTATGTAAAGCTTGTCTTATTTCTTGTTTTACAATTATGTAATGTGTTTATGTGGTAAATGCAATATAACTTTTAGATATTCCTCCCGCCATCATCGTAAAATGGGTGCAATCTTTGTTTTTTATTTGTACTATCTATCATTTCCCATTTATCAACATCAGTTCTTTTTTTTCCATGGTCATGAAACCGTGCTCCCTTTCCAATTACATTGTAATCACCTATTTCATTTTATGCCTTCTCAATCAACAATTTTAATTCATTTACTTTTTCTGGATACAAACTTGCAACATTCCTTCTTTCGGACACATCCAATTTTGGTTGTACAATTCTAATTCTTTTACTGGCTCCATATCCTCTTTCTTCCAAACAGATTGTTTACTAATGGGAATCCATTCTGGTGCTTGTGGTCTTGTTTGTACCAATTTCCAATCGCCAGACCGTACAGTTTGCAAATGTGTATAAT
>JADGFH010000101.1:0-1697 GCA_016743925.1 Labilibaculum sp. | reverse complement strand
AGTTTCATTAAGCGATTTTTCATCTTCTTCAATTAATAAATAATTTGAAATATCTTTCCGTTGTCTTTTCTAGATTCTTCATAGTTTTATTTTAATGCCCTGTAAAGTAAAAGTGTTTTATCATCCCATATAGGGAGGTAATGTACACATATTATGATGAGTTGTAAATGATTAGTTATTAATCTGCTAGTAACTCCTCTGTGATATTATTCCAATTACCTTATAAATTTCAGAAATATACTTCTTAGGAATCTCAAAATCATCATAATTAGCATTATAGCTTTTTAGTCTAAAAATATCCTTTTCAGCACTTTTAGAGACCATTTTACAATACACTTCATTATCGGTTACCACAATGAAAATATTACCATAATCTAAATATTCTCTCCAATTTGGCACACTTCGAACTACTGCAATATCTCCGCTTTGCATTGCTGGTGTCATAGAATCTCCCACAATAGTAAGTGCAATATCATTCTCACGAGCAAACGGAACTTGTAAATTACCAATTATATATTCATTACTAAGCTGTAATGCCCCAATACCTGCTGATGCTTCTGCATTGTAAAGTGGGATCGTGACAATATTTCTTCTCCTAAACTAGTGACAAGTGGAGATAGAATTTCACTACGGAATAGCATTTCACTCTTTCCTGTTAAAAGCCATGAGGGATTTATTTGCGGAAATGTTGAGATATATTTCTCAATAAACATTTCTGAAACCCCAGAGTTTTTATCTAAAGCACCATTAGAGATGCCTGTTAGTTTGTAAAATTTAATCTTACTAATTCCCAGTCCTACAATGTGTTCTAAACTCTATCTTTAATCATTGAGATATATGTCTATGTGTTCGCAATCTGATTACGAACGAAATTACAATAAAGAATAATGAAAAACAAGCTTGAAAGCAAGCCCATAATGTCGGCTAATTGGACAAAGACTCTGTTAAGTTTTGATCTGAATGATGAAAAAACTTTCCAAATCACTGATATAAGAGAGGTTAATTAAAGTTTGGTGTACGCACCTTAAGGAACTAGTGGAACTACTACATTTGACTGGACTTAAAGTTAAGCCCTTATCTTTACTCAGATGAATAAAAGAAAAAGAAGACACTCATACTTAGGATATTTCAGTTCTGTAGATTTTGGAATTAAATATTATAAAATGGTGGCCTAACTTTTTGTCTAGTTTTTTGTAGGAAATCCAGTTTCCTACTTCTGTTTTTAGGTTCGGATGTTCGAAAGAGTAATAAACATACCACCGTTTATATTTTTTGAGAATCGCTTATTTTTCCTCTTTACTAAATGAAGAAAGCGGTTTTGAAACAACAATTTCAGGGTAAATACAGGGCTTAGTAAACTTTTTCAAATAGTATTCTTTTGAGTATTCGCACCTTAATAGTTCTGTAAGTTTTGTCATATGAAAATATGCTGAAAGGCTTATTCCTATTAACTCTTATCGCAGTGTGAAAACTGTATTAATCATTTTGATCTTCTGTTTTACCCAGAATGACACCTTCTTCGATTTGAAATAAAATCGCATTTATTTTCTTGTGCAAATTGGCTTTATAACGCTCAATGGATTTGCGCCAAACAAAACGATAACGATTTGATGTGCTCTCAATCTTGGTTTCGTCAATGTATTGAACCTCTAAACTCACATACCCCATCTCAACCAATTCCAGGACATCTCTCTATC
>JADGFH010000100.1 GCA_016743925.1 Labilibaculum sp. | reverse complement strand
AACTAATAGAGGTTAGCCTTTATTATAAAGCGGGAAAAGGGTCGAAATTTTTCCCGCTTTACTTTTTGCTTCCCTAATTTATTTTAATAATCTTTCCATCTGTTTCAATTTTTACGTTACTTACCTCTTCAATCATTTCCAATATTTTATCTATATTTTCGAAGCGAGTTAAATTCCCAGTAAAACTTTCGTGACGTCGATCGTTGTTGATATAAAAAACATCAATATCGTACCAACGTTGTAGTTTTTTAAATATCTGCTCTAAATTTTCATCGTCAAACTCAAAGTAACCTTTTGTCCAAGCTATCACCGAAGAAGCATTTACATTAACAACCTCAGCTCTTATATTATTTTTATCAAATACGTATTGTTGATTTGGAGTAATATCAACATCTGGAAGGTTTCCAATACATTTATTAACCTGAACTTTTCCTTCTAACAGAGTCGTTTGTACATAGGCATCTTCTTTATAACAGCTAATGTTAAAAGTGGTACCCAATACTTTAACACAATGTGCTGGTGTGTGCACTATAAACGGATGTTCAGAATCGTGGGCAGCTTTAAAACAAACTTCTCCTTCTAAAACCTCCACTTCTCTCGTTTTTCCCGTAAATCGAACTGGGAATCGTATTGCGGACATGGAATTGATCCAAACCTGCGTACCATCGGCTAGCACCAACTGAAATTCTTGGCCGTGTTTCACCTTAATCTCATTCATAAGAACTTCCTCTTCGTTGTCGATTTCCTCAGGATTATAAACAACCGATTCGGCATTATTCTCAATATAGGTTCCGTCTATTTCTTTAATTTTTTCATTCCCTCGGCCTAATTCTATGACCTGTCCATTACTCAAAATTAGCTCTGCTTGTTTTACACCAGGTTTAATATCTGATTTTGCGATTACTACAGGTTGTTTAATTCCATTAACAACAAGATAATAAGCTAAACTACCCGAAAATAGAGCTATGATGGCTATAGCAGCATAGTTCATCATTTTTTGTCGAAAACGATGACGGTAATTTTGAGAATTATTTTTTTCGAATTGTTCCCATGCCAACGGCACGTTTACCTGCTCTAATTCATTCAACCAATTATCGTATGCACCTTCCACACTAAGTTTGTCAAGCAGATTTTGATTACTAGGTTTTGCTTCCGCCCAATTATGTAGTTCAATGTTCTCCTCTGCCGTGATACTATTCTCAAGCATTTTGGACAACAATTGTCTTATTCT
Source organism: Labilibaculum sp. (assembly GCA_016743925.1). Lineage (GTDB taxonomy): Bacteria > Bacteroidota > Bacteroidia > Bacteroidales > Marinifilaceae > Labilibaculum. The sequence continues at coordinate 10,850 of JADGFH010000100.1, read as the reverse complement.
TATACGCTCTTTATAACTCATCTTTTCTATCGTTCTATATTCGTAAAACAACTGAGAATTTTACCTGGGTGACAGTAGAAGAAAAAATAAATTAAAAAGTGAATTCAAATATGAAGTAAGTGATGGTTCTATGTCTCATTGTAATGATTTTAAATAAATACAAAAGCTCAATTACACCAACACAATTAATTAACATACACCTATATAAGACGAACCTAACACTACAAAAGAATACAGCTAATCATCATTCCTTAACTATTGTCTAGTATTAATTCTACTTACAAAAAAAACATATAAAAATGCTCTTTTAGCTTTTTATTAAGGGTTTTGTAAGCTCGTTGCTTAAGGGTTTTTATTGTATTTACAGAGATATAAAGCTCCTTAGATATTTCATTATTGCCATAACCTTTTAAGGAAAGATTAATGATTTTCTGGGATTGAGGTGCCAGTTTACTTATAGCGATACGAAACATTAAAAAAACTTCATGCTCCAAAAGGTTATTCTCAAAGCAATCTTCATTTATTTGTTGAATTGTTGCTTGATGTGCAAGTCTTAGTTTCTGACTTTTTAAATGATTCAAACACTTATTACGAACGATACTATATAAATAGAATCTAGCATCCTCCCCATTCTTAATACCTGACCATTTTTCCCAAACCACCACAAATGCTTCCTGACAAATATCTTCGGCTATGTCTTTAGATTTTACAAAACGGCTAGCAAAAATAACCATAACAGGAAACACCTCTTCAAAAAAAAGTTTAAATTCACTTTTGTCATCTTTTAATATGCTATTAGGAGGATGAAATTGTGACATTAAAATCGTTTAGCCGGTTGTTTGTAGAAATGTTGTTGGAAAAACCACATCCTATTTTCCGAGGTAAATATAAAAAAAATATTAACGTTTTTTATTTTTTTTTAACCTTTCGTAAGCTTCATTACAAATCTTAAGGGACAAAACCAATCCTCCATATTTACGATTACAAAGCTCGATTGATGCTCAGGAAGTAACTAATAATCTTAACACTAATTAACAAAAGACAGAATCTTTTTTTATACCAATGGCATCCTCAGCACTACGATCTTGTCTGGGCATAACTCCCCTAACACCCATTATTTATAATGGTCATAGCTTTGGCTATCATACCAGTCAGGTGTCAAATTTTTGGGCTGTGAATCTTTTGTTTCTGTTTGCCAATTGACCGGGAAGAATCATAAAAAAGCTTTACTGATATTTAATGAAAGACTTACTACTTTAATATGAATTAGACTATACGATAGAAAACAGGCTAAATAATTAACAACAGAAGCAATCCAAGCGCTATGTGACAATAAGGATAAAATATTCATTTACAGCTTATTATAGAAAAGAATTTGCAGATCATCAAACTATCATAGAGCAATTTGACGCATTTAAATTATCTTACACTCTATGTGAATATTATCTCATTATACTACTTCCATTGAAACAAAATAGTCTGTTGGCTTATCAGGAATAAACCAACTGACTCTAGAATCTTAAATTTATTTTAAAATAAGAACAAGCTTATCGATAAGGTATTTTCCACTTTTTGCTTCAATTACATTCTCACCTTTGTTTAAAACCACGTCAAAATAGAAGCGTCCATAATCACCAGTTATTTCTCCAACTTTTTTACCGTTTAGGAATAGTGTTACCTCTTTTTGGTTTGAATAAACCTTTATTTTTTGCTCTGCTTTACTGCGCTCAGTTAATTTTCGCTCAGCAATATAAACCATAGGTTCCTTCTTATTCCAGTTCGCTTTGTAAAAATAAAATGCATCCTTTTTATCTTTTCGATCAAAACTTACCAATCCCTTGTCATTTTTACCCTGAACTTCACCTTCGCGACGATGAGCAGCGCCAAAATCAAACATACTCCAAATAAAGGTTCCCCATAAAAATGGACGCTGATCGATGGCTAACCAATGTTCTTCATGAAAATAAGTTTGCCAATTTTCAGGATGCCAGTAACTACCTGGATTCGTTTTTTTCAACTCTTCCATTTGATGATTAATACTTGCACCTGCACCATATTCACTAATTCCGATAGGTGTGTTAGGAAAATCAGCATGCAATTTATCAGCCCAAGCTCCAACAGATTTAGCTTCTCCTCCGTACCAACCAAAATATTTATTCCAACAAATAAGATCGGTTTGTTTATTCAAATCAGTATTGTATTGATTACTTGCGGCAGTTGTACTTCTTGTAGGATCTTCCTTATGAGCCAGTGCGTTTAATTCCTTGACATATTCTACAGGATTATCTCCTCTCATAGCCAGCTCGTTAAATAATCCCCATGTTACAACAGATGGATGATTCATATTCTGACGAATTAATTCAGTCAATTGCTTTCGTCCATTACTCTTGAACGACTCTTGGTTCACAAATCCTTTGTCTCTATATCCACCAGGACCTACAAAAGGAATTTCGCACCATACCAAAAATCCTTTTTCGTCGAACAATCGAAAAATATATGGATCTTGTGGATAATGACTCATACGATACGCATTAGCACCCATTTCGTCCATAATTGCTACATCTTCTTTATGATGATGCATAGACAAAGCATTTCCAATCTCTGGTCTATCCTGATGACGACAAACTCCTCGTAATTGTACATATTCATCGTTCAAAAAGAATCCTTTGTTAGGATCAACGCGATAGTATCGCAATCCTAATGGTTGTTTCACCTTATCGATACTTACTCCATTTTTTTGCAATTCAACAACTACAGAATATAAATACGGATCTTTTTTTCCATTCCATAAATGTGGCTTTTCTATTTCAAAAGGGATTTCAATTTGATTTGAACCATTCGCTTTCACTGCTTGCTTTTTGCTTACAACGATATTATTTTCATGATCAAGTACTTTCAACACAAGATTATCGGCGTTCTTACCCAAGGTTTTCACAAGCATTTTAACCTTTGCATTTTCTTTGGATATTTTTTCCTGATAAAGATAAACTCCTTCCGATCCATGATCCAGTAAAGAAATACAATCCTTATCGGTTACATAAAGATCAACATCTCTATAAATTCCGCCATAAAAATTAAAATCGCCAACCAAAGGCATAATATCCAATTGAGGTGCATTATTCACACGTACCCAGATATTATTTTTCTTGCCATAATCAACAAAATCAGTAATTTCATATGCAAATGCTGTGTAACCACCGCGATGCTCTCCTACGTGTTTTCCGTTAATAAATACATTTGCAATCGTATTTACACCCAAAAAACGAACAAACAGACGTTTCCCTTCCCACTCTTTTTTAACATCTAAAGTGTGCTCGTAATTCCCAATTCCTCGGTAATAATCCAAGTTACCGCCAAGAGCATCCTTCGTATTCCAAGTATGAGGTATATTCACATTGGTAAAAACATTTTTTTGCACCACATATCCTGGTGTAAATTTCCAGTCCTGATTCAAGCTAACTTTTTGTCTTTGAGCAGACACGGTTAATGTCGCTAAAAAACAAAATGCAAAAGCAATTAATAATTTATTCATTCTCATTTATATTTAATTTCAATTTGTTAATCAAAGCTTACTTAATAGGTTTAGGATTTATGCTAAAACGATAATGATAGCTTCCTGGCTTTACCTGATATTGCATTAAAACTGGATGTCCCCATGAATTGTCTCCACCAACACCCATTTGATCACAATCAATTCGAATCACATTGTTTTCATGCTTTTTTAATTCCCAATCAAAATCTTTTGATGATAACATTTCAGTAGTATATTGGCTAGCATTAACACCAAACAAATGATCCGATTCTGCTAAAATCTGGATGCCTTGCTTATCTGCTTGCTCAAAAGTGATCCATCTAACATCTGAGCGACTACCATTCTCCTGTGGTCTTACATATGGTGTTCCCCATTCGCTCATAGTAGAATTATGAATCCCTACGCTCGCTGCAGTTTTTCTATCCTTATAATTTTCGTGAGGTCCACGACCATACCATTCAATTTGATTCAAAGATGGTTTCAATTCCATCTCCCAGCCCAAGCAAGGCAAATTTGGATTGTTTGTAGGAATTTCCCAATTGGTATCAACTAAAATCTTTCCTTTACCAGAAACGGTATATTTCACACTTGCAATCGTATTTGTAGCCTGAAAAATAAAACGCCCAACAATTTCAATATCTCCATTGTCTTTCTGAGAAGCTCTCAATTCATCTACTTTATAGTTTGTAGCTTCGCTCGACCAAATTTTCATTTTTTTATGAACCTTCCATCCTTTATCATTATCTGTTAAAGAACGCCAGAAATTGAAATGCATTGGTGCTTTCAAAACATTCCTATCAGAATAATTGATTTCACTTAACAAGCCACTTTTTTTATCGATTTCAATCGAACAATCGGTACCTGAAATAATGTAATTGTTTTCCTTTTCTTCCAGTTTTAAAACTGATTTTATTTCTTTAAAGGTTTTTCTTTTAAAATCGTTAAGTTGAAATTGTTCTCTGCTGACAATATGTCCTTTGTTAGCCCAATTTCTATCTTCCTTAAGTTTACAGAAAACATTGCAATGGACTTCTGTATTTTCGCCTTCTAAAATGGAAGGTATTTCGATAATTTTTGATTGTAAAGGAGCTATGGATGTATTCGAGAGATCAATCATTTTCCCTTTTACACCGTTTTTCAATATCTGATAAGAGAATTGATAATCCTTAGTATTGGTTGTACTGCTGTGATTTAAAATCTTGATCTTAAGCGGTGATTTTTGAATCAGTTCAAAATAAATTGGCTGATACACCTTTTGCATCTCATAATAATGTGGATGCGGTTTTAAATCAGCTCCAATAATTCCATTCACACAAAAATTACCATCATTGGGTTTATCACCATAATAACCACCATATACAAAACCACTTGCAGCATCATTTGGCTTTTTATAAATGGCTTGATCAATCCAATCCCAAATAAATCCTCCAGCCAGCATATCATGCTGATAAATTAGCTCCCAATAATCGCTAAAATTACCCAAACTATTTCCCATCGTATGACAATATTCATTCATAACGAATGGTTTTCCTGATGGATAAACACCATGCATTGATGAATTGGAGACTTCGCCGTGCTCTCCAAATCTGGTAGCTTCATGTTTTACATGTTTTGTTAACCATTCTATCGTTTTATAGGTTTGACTATCCATATCTGCAGCCAAATTCATTCCCGCATAATGAATCGGACGAAGATCCAAATCATATTCATGAGTTAATTCTCTCATTTGCATAAAAGCATTACCGTAACCAGCTTCATTTCCCAATGACCACATGAGAACTGATGGTTGCTGACGATCGCGAATTACCATTCTGTGCATTCGATCCAAACATGGTGCGATCCATTCTGGTTGGTCCCCTGGTAAAATTCTCCTATGATAACTGATCTGGTGCGATTCTACATTCACCTCATCCATCACCATCATACCATATTGATTGCACAATTCATACCATCTTGGATCATTGGGGTAATGTGAAGTTCTAACGAAATTGACATTGCCCTGTTTCATCAATTTAAGTTCTTGCTCCATCTGATCTCGGCTAACAAGCCAGCCTTGGTTTGGCGCAAACTCATGACGATTAACTCCACGAATCTTAAAAGGCTTATCATTAAATAAAATCTGTTCTCCTACTCTTTTTATTTCGCGAAAAGCAAGCGGAAGATTATGTACTTCAATTGTCTTTTTCCCTTTTCTAAACTCTACCAATAATTGATATAAGTTAGGTTTATCGGAAGACCATAATTTTACATTTTCTAACTTCAGATCAGTTAGTTTAAATTGCTCTCCAAAGCCCTGCAGAATGCTATTTATTTTTACATCTTGTTTTTTTGCAATTTCTTTCCCCTCAGGAGAAATAACGAAAATACTTGCAGAATAATTATCGGCTTTAGTCGTTGTGAAATTAGCAGTGCTTGCAAACATGTTTAGTTGAGCAGACTTATCACTAATTGAAATAACTGGTTGTGCATAAACATCCCATAAAGATACTTTTGGAACCGTACGTAAAAATACGTCTCTATAAATCCCACTCAATCTCCAATAGTCCTGATCTTCCAAATAAGAACCATCACAATACTTATAAACTTCAACAGCCAATAAGTTTTCACCCATTTTTAAATAATTGGTTACATCAAATTCAGCAGCCAATCTTGAACCTTGAGTATATCCAACCTTTTGACCATTTACCCAAACAAAAGCAGCAGAACTCACACCAGCAAAGTGCAAAATAATTTGCTGGTTTTTCCAATCTTTGGGTACTTCAAATGTCCTCACATAAGCTCCAACCGGATTTCTTTCTTCATAAGAAGTATAATCTACTGGTGGAGTATCCATTACTCTAGGTGCATTGACTTTGAACGGGTAGGTAATATTTACATATTGCGCTGTTCCGTACCCTTGCCTCTCCATGGTTGAAGGAACAGGAATATCGTTCCAGTTGGAATGATCAAAACTCTTTTCATAAAAGGATTTTTCTCGAAACTCAGGGCTTTTAGCCCAATTAAATTTCCAAATTCCATTTAATGGAAAAACCCAATCAGCTTTATCGTAAGTAACTTGTTTAGCCTTCTCTAAATTTTGAGAAGGCCAATCGAATCCACGAGGCGGTAATTTATTTACCCCAAATACTTCTGGATTTTGAATCTCAGGAGAAATTTGACTCATTGCTAAATTCGAACAAAGCAACAAACAAATTAAAATCAAACTTTCACAACGACTTAAACAATTCATAGTTTTTTATTTTCTACTTATTTGATCCCAACTAAAACCAATAACATTTTCATTAAGAATTTCCTCTTCATGAATCGTGTCAATAAATATTTTCTTAAGTAACACATTTTTTACAGGGAGTTCTTTTTGTCCTTTTATTCTAGAAACAAATTGAGCTTCTTTAAGCTTTATATTTTCGATGAAAATATTTTCTATAGATGTCAATTTACGTTCATAGGTAGGCACCAAATTACGCCATTGATACATAACATCTGTTTGAATGCCCAAAACTCCCGAAGAAATCTTTCCTGCCTGTATATTACTCATGAAAATATTATTAACAAATCCTCCTCTTCGTTCGTTGGTTTTTACAAATACCAAATGTTTTACAGTACTTCCTGTAACATTACAATTATCAACAAAAATATTTTCAATTCCTCCTGATAATTCACTCCCAACAGCTAACAATTGATGACCATTTTTAATGGTACAATTACGCATAACAATGTTTTTAGTAGGCATATTTAATCTCCATGCATCCTGATTTCTTCCAGATTTCACCGAAATAGCATCATCCCCTTGATCAAAAACACAATCTTCAATCAGCATATTTTGACTCATCTCAGGATCTACTCCATCGTTATTATGACCAAAGGCGTGGACTTTCACATCTCTAATTACGATATTTTTAGACATAAAAGGATGGATGGTCCAGAAAGGACTATTTTCAATAGAGATTCCCTTCAATAAAATATTTTCACAACGATTAAATTGAATAAATTGTGGGCGCATATTTATATCGTTTTTTGCCATCTGACGCTTCTCGACAGGAACATTCTTAGCTGCCATATGATACAAGTCGGCCAATCCATCCATATGAGCTTTTGGTCTTGAAAACCATTTTTCCCAAACATCCATCTTTGCCTTTACTTGTCCTTCTCCGGTAATCGCAATATTCTTACATTCAAAAGCATAAATCAAGGGAGAATAATTGAAACATTCCATTCCTTCCCAAGTGGTTTGAACTGCAGGTAAATAATCAATTGGATTATCTGAAAACAAAAGAATAGCATCTTTATCTAAATGCAAATTTACATTGCTTTTAAAATGTATTTTTCCAGTCAACCATTCTCCTTTTGGAATTACTACAATTCCTCCTCCAATTTTATTCGCCTCGTCAATTGCTTTAGTGATGGCATTTGTAGTACTTGATTGATTTCCTAAAATTGCACCAAAATCTGTAATTAGGAATCTTTTACAATTGCTAAAATCAGGTATTTTTATATTTGGCATTTCAAAAGGAGCTTCAACTTTTAACTCTTTTATTTTTAGCCTATTTTGATCATTTTTACATGAATTTAAAAGCAATGATACAAGCAATCCTAATAAGAGAATTTGTTTTCTCATAATCTTGAAAATTTAAATTTGTACAAATTTTTCCTCACTGGACTTTTAACAATTAATTACCACCTTCGAATTGTTCCTGGCCGCGTTCAATTTCTTTCAATTTAATATTACTCAATTCCTTTTCCAATAGCTTAATCTTATTCCGTAATTCCTCATTCGATTTTTGTTGATTCACAACTTTTATTCCAATTGATTCTTTACCTATTCCAGAATAAATAAAGGCATCCTGAGATTTTTGACTCTCGAATAGTAGGTCTCCTGCAAGAGGGGAATGAATTCCCTCGTCAACAATAGAAGCTTTTATCTTTATTTTACCTGAATTTAAAGTTGAACGCACCAAAATTGGAGCTGTACCCCATTCTATTTTTTTAGGATTAGCTAAAATGCTTTGATCACCAATCAATTCTCCTTCTCCTTCTATCTCAAATTTAATATCTGATTTATTCAATCGTTTCACAATGCCATCCTGATCGACCATAGAGGCCACTACACAAACAAAATCGGAACCATTCGCAATTAGAGGAGTACCATTATCTTCGATAGATAATACAATTTTTGATGCTCGCTTTGACGGCATTCTTTTGTAGGTTGCTACAACTTTTCCATCGATTAAACCTTCCGCAATAAAACTGGCTTTTTCTTTCTTATTAGCACGATGCATGTTTTTCACATCAATAAAATCAAATACATCTTTAAAAACCACCATTGGGTGTGGCATAGCCGAATTCAAATCAAAAACTTTCTGAACCAAAGTATCTTGCTCGTAAACAATCAACCTTACTTCATCGCAATTAGTAAAAACGGTAACATCTGCTTCCGAAACAGGAGACATTTCATGAGCCACAAAAATCATTGGTGGATTCGTGTCAGAAACATCACGCTGGCTGGCAAACATATGATACGAGTATTTGGGTTGACGAAATACATCGGTAATTCCACCGAAAAAAGTATCTGGATGTCCACCACGCTGATGATCGAAAGAATGCCAAAGTGTTCCGCCTATATGCTGCGCTGGAGTTTTATACAAGGTTTCCCAGCAAGTATAAATATAATCCGGATTAGCGTAGTGTTTTGCCTGAATCAGCTGAGCTCTTTCTCCCCAACCTCTTACTATTCTACTCAATGAGTTATGCGAATTCCAATCGTCAACACAATCGCCCCACTCGCGTGTAAATACACAGCGATCTTCTTCTGCATAATTAAAAGCTAATCGTTTCAAATTCTCAGGAGTTTTATCCTGTACATTTTTATAAAATTCACTCTTAAAAGGATGAGAATACACTACATCGTAATGTTCTTGACCTCGTGCATGATTATCGCTAACTGTAAAAACTCCTTGATATGGATATTCCTCATGTACTATATTATGCGCTTTCAATGCAAAGTCATCAGGATACCAAGTTTCATTTAAAATTGGTTCCCACATTAATACACAGGCATAATTTCTGTCGCGGCGAACCATATTTCTGATATCCCTAAACACACGTTGTTTAAAAATTGGTTTTTCGTTCCAAAATTGCCATCCTGGTGTCGCAACGATATAGAACAAACCCAATTCGTCACAAGCATCCATAAAAGCAGGATCAACTGGATAATGTGCGGCACGAATAATGTCACAACCTGCATCTTTCAATAGTTTTGCATCGCGCCACTGCCCATTATTTGGCAATGCATTGCCAACAACAGCATGATCCTGATGACGATTGCCACCTATTAATTTACCAGGGTATGGCTTATTATTTAGGAACAATCCATCCTTACCTTTAAATTCAATTTTTCGAATTCCTACACGAGAAGCTACACCATCAATAACTTTTCTTTTTTGATCGATAAGCTTAACTTCTAATCGATATAAATCAGGAGACCATGGTGTCCATAAATCAGGATTATCAACAAGTAAATTAGTTTCAAATTGCCTTGATTTACTTCCTTTTATCGTTAGTTTTTTTGTGTATTGAGCAACTATAAGATTGTTTTTATCTTTTAATTCACATTGTACTGATATTGTGCGTGAATTGTGAGAATCGTTCTGAATATCAACTTTAGCGGCAACAGTAGCCTGGTTTTCCGAAAGCTTTTCAACATGAGTGAAAATACCTCCTCCAGCTATTTTGCCTGCTTCACTTGAACTGTTAACGTACACGGAATTGGTAGCAATTAGCCAAATATCACGGTAAATTCCACCAAAATATGAAAAATCAAGATTGTCCTGACGTTGTCCTGGAGGATAATCCGGATCATCACTATTATCAACCCAAACAGCCAATAAATTATCTTCTTTGGATTTCAATTTCCCTGTAAGATTGACAGTAAATGGCAAATAACCTCCATAATTTTCGGCAAGTAATTCTCCATTTAACCAAACTTTCGATTTTCCCATTGCACCTTCGAAGTGTAGCTTTAAGGTTTTATTGATTAATTTTTCGGGTACAGTAAATTGCTTTCGATACCAAACTTCTCCCTGATAATTGTTACACCCACTGGCCTCTTCACTAATCAACTCCAAACCATGAGGACAGTTCACTAAATCCCAGTTTGAATCGTCAAGCTGAGCCAAATGAGCAGCTTCAATTTTACCTTTTATAAATCGCCAACCAATATTAAAATTAAAAACCTCGCGACCACTATTCTCTAACTCCCAAAAACCTGCCTTCGAAAACTTCTGATCATTCTGATTAGCACCATTTACATTCGCACTAAAAA
>JADGFH010000868.1 GCA_016743925.1 Labilibaculum sp. | reverse complement strand
GATTAATATGACATGTACAAATTTGTACATGCAATTGAGTGTCCGTTTAACAACGGATAGATAAGTTAGATTAGTTACAGGATGGAGGAAGGAATTTGTCGGACAGAATTCTGAAAATAAGAAACTGAAAGCTGTAGATTCTGGTATTCCTTTTGTTGTGAAGTTCACTTGGTTGTAATCCCATAGCGCACAAAGGTAATTAATAATTACTATCTCGCAACATAATTGCCTGATTTAGAAATATTTTCAATTTAAAACGACGCAAATTTCAATTTTTTACTGTTCAGTAAGATTCTTACTAGCCTCTAAGTGGAAGTTGGGTAGTGGTTTGTGAAGTTTGTTTTTATTGAACCATTTTATGCTTTCATTTATTTCTTACTAGCCGCACCTATTTCAGATAAGATTATTGTTTTTGAACTACTTTGTGCTTGCATGTTTTTTGTCCTTTACAATCATATTGGCTTGTTTTGTATTGAAATATCGAAGGGATTGAGCCATAATAAGCGTACGATTATAAACAAAAAAACGGAAAGAACTTTGAATAGTCTTGAATACCTCCTACAAATTGGTAGAAACTAAAAAGAGACGCAGCATCCCAGCTACGTCTCTTTGTTTTTTATATAATGTGCATTTTATTTAATCCTCTTTGTATTCCGTTAAGGATTTATAAAAACTGTAGCACATGACAATTAAAATGACAGCAAAGGGTATTGCGGTTAAGATCGATGCCGTTTGCAAGGCTGTCAAACCACCTCCAATCAACAAAACTGCAGCTAGTAAACCTTCCATTGATGCCCAGAAAATTTTCTGCCCCTTGGGTGCATCATGTCGTCCACCAGAAGTTAATGTATCGACAACAAATGAACCAGAATCTGAAGACGTTACAAAAAAGCTAGCCACCAAGATCACGGTAAGAATCGATGAAAATGTCGTGAATGGATACTGCTCCAGAAGATGGTAGATAGCAGTTGCCACATTACTATTTACAGCTTCTGTAATTGCATGATTCCCGATTATTTCTTGAAAGATAGCAGATCCCCCAAATACAGTCATCCAAAGCATTGTTAATAGGGTTGGTACCAACATCACACCAAAAATAAATTCTCTGATGGTTCGTCCTTTAGAGATTCTGGCTATAAAAATACCAACAAAAGGCGACCATGAAATCCACCATGCCCAGTAAAACACGGTCCATGAACTTTGCCAGTGTTTTGTTTCTCCTACTCCGCCATAAGAATTCGTCCAATAACTCAATTCGAAGAAATTACCAATGTAATGACCAATATTTTGAATAAAGGATTTGAATATGAAAAGAGTTGGACCTGCAATAAGCATAAATACCAATAAGATAACTGCAAATCGCATATTCCATTCACTCAACATTCGGATCCCTTTATCTAATCCTAAAATTAAAGATAGCGTTGCCAAAACTGTGATAACAACAATTATAATAACCTGAATAGCATTGCTATTTTCTATCTGGAAAAGGTATTCTAGGCCAGCATTAATTTGTTGAGCACCTAAACCCAAAGAGGTAGCCAGGCCAAATATGGTTGCGATTACAGAAATAATATCAATCATATCTCCAATTGGACCATATATTTTGTCCCCTAATAAGGGATGGAAGATAGATCGTATGGTTAAAGGCAATTTCTTGTTGAAGGTGAAAAAAGCCAAGGCAACCCCAACAATAGCATACAATGCCCAAGCATGTACGCCCCAGTGCAGAAAGGTGATACCCATTGATGTTTTTGCAGCCAGCACAGAGTCTTCACTAGAGCCTAGGAAAGGGTTGCTGTTAAAATGAAAGATAGGCTCGGCAACACTCCAAAACAGAAGGCCGATACCCATACCAGCGCTAAAAAGCATGGCAAACCAGCCCACTCGGGAAAATTCGGTTTTGGCATCTTTACCACCAATTCTGATTTTAGCATATTTCCCAAAACCAAGGTAAATAGCAAATACCAATAAGGCATTTACCAGAAGGATGAAGAACCATCCAATTTTATCGGCAACATAGTTTTGAGTATTAAGAAACCATTGTTCCATAGGTTCGCCAACGATTAAAGTCGTACTTACCAGTGCCGTTATTATAAGTAAAGAGGTGATAAAAACCGGTCCGTTGGCTTTTATCCCTAAAAATGTTTTTTTGTCACTCCTAATTCTTTCGCTCATTCTATATAATTTCTTTTTGATTAAAAGTAATATCCAACATTAATATTGAAATGCATCTCCCAATTGGCGTCAGGGATTCTTTCGAACAAAGCATTGGTCCATTTAGATCCAAACTCTTGTATTTTGCTTTGGCATTTAATCGGAATTCATCGAAACCCAAATCGTCACCGCTTATTTGATGTGCGTCTTTCCCGCTAGAATAAGCGTAATTAAATCGTAATGTTCCGCCAATATCAACAGAAGCTTTCTCCTGTTCATGAAGGTAAAAAGTGGACATTAGGAAACAGATCCCCAGCCACGTTATTAAATAAAACATAAATGTTAATTAGATGAATATATACATGCAGAATATTGAGTGCATGCAATTGGGTATCTATTTTAAAATGGATATTTAGGTATATTT